>NZ_JBNPLX010000007.1:0-139390 GCF_050313695.1 Bariatricus sp. SGI.161 | reverse complement strand
AATAAAAATCAAGAATGTGAGGAGAGATTGTCTATGGAAATGAGGAATGAATTATATCATTGTCTATTATTCTGTGAGATGAATCAGGAAAAGGTAAAAAATATCCTCTCTCGTTTGAATGGAAAGACGAAAAATTACCAGAAAAATGAAATTGTTGTTGAAGAAAAGAATAGAGTGGATGAAGTGGGAATCCTTCTTTCCGGTGAGATCTGTAAAGTGCAGTATTATTCTGATGGGACAGAGCAGATGGTACAGAAGCTCAAGAGATCCTATATGGTTGGTCTGGAGATTGCAGTGAGCTTGAAAAAGACAAGTCCGTACACCATGTATGCGTCGCTGCCATCGACTGTATATTGGTTCCCAGTCAGATACATTGAGGAACCGGGAATGCTGGAAGAGGCAGATCGGATATTTCTGTATCAGCGTATCGTGTACTTTCTTGCCAACGAAGATATCCGAAAATATCGTAAGATCGAGATATTATCATCGAAAAGCGTAAGGGAAAAGATCGAAAAATACCTGAAGATACAGAAGATCCGATATAAAAGTAATGAATTTGACATAGACTTTAATCGGGAACAGCTGGCGAATTATCTGGGACTGAATAGAAGCGTGCTGTCCCATGAATTAAAGAAGATGGAAAAAGAGGGATTATTGATTGTAAGGAAAAATCACTTTATTCTGCTGCAGATATAGATATGGAAAATCTAAGAATAAAAGTTGTCTGGACAACGTAAATGCGACTGCATTTTTGCTATACTTATGTTGGTCAGAGCAGCAAAGATTGAATGAACGTAGAATTCACAAGAACCATCGGTGCAGGCCGATGGTTTTTGTTATAAAAATCATAAAGAAGGGAATCAAGATGAAACTGGTAAAAACAGAAGACGCAGTAGGACAGGTATTATGCCATGATATTACGCAGATTATAAAAGGTGTGACCAAGGATGCGGTATTTCGCAAAGGTCATGTAGTGACAGAAGAGGATATTCCGGTGCTTCTGTCCGTAGGAAAAGAACATCTTTATGTCTGGGAAAAAGAAGAAGGTATGCTACATGAGAATGAAGCGGCGGAGATATTAAGGAAGATCTGTCAGGGCAATGGAATGCATCCATCCGAAGTAAAAGAAGGAAAGATTGAGCTGATTGCAGATATGGATGGTGTACTGAAGATAGATATAGACAAGCTGAATCGTGTCAATGCACTGGGAGAGATGATGATCGCCAGCCGCCATGGGAACTTTCCGGTAAAAGCAGGAGATAAGATCGCAGGAACCAGGGTGATTCCGCTGGTCATTCATGAGGACAAGATGAAGAAGGCTAAAGAGGTGGCTGGAGAGGAGCCAATCTTCCAGATTCGCTCTTATACGAAGAAAAAGGTTGGAATCATTGCAACAGGAAGCGAAGTCTATCGAGGACGGATTCAGGATACATTTACTCCGGTAGTCCAGGAGAAGCTTGCTGAGTATGGGATTATAGAGACAGATCATGTGATCTGTGATGATGATCATAGAATGATTACGGAAGCGATCGAGGTTATGCTCGAGAAGGGATGTAATATGGTCATATGTACGGGCGGCATGAGCGTAGATCCGGATGACCGGACACCGCTTGCAATCAAGAATACAGGAGCAGACATTGTGACGTATGGTGCGCCGGTGCTTCCGGGAGCTATGTTTCTCTTGGCATATTATCAGGGAGATATTCCAGTCATGGGACTCCCAGGATGTGTGATGTATTCAAGGAGGACGATCTTTGATCTGGTGCTTCCGAGGATTATGACCGATGAAAAGCTAACGGCAGACGATCTGAACTGTCTGGGACAAGGAGGCTTGTGTCTGTCATGTCCGGTCTGCACATTTCCGAATTGCGGTTTCGGAAAAGGAATGTAGGTGAATCTGTATGAAGACATTGTTTGAAGCGATAGAGCAGACGGATTCTGATTTACGCAGGATGGTCCTGACAGTAATCGATGAAGAGTTCCTTGCGGAAAAAGCAATAACTGTTGAAGGCAGGATTGTCTGGGAGAGCAGGCCAGGTGGATTCTTTGCAGAATATCAAAAAGAGATTCAGGAACTTAAAGATTGTGAAGTCATCGAACTGGGAGGCCATCGGGTGTTCTGTGATCTGTTGGGAGAGGATAAAAGAATCGTGATCTGTGGTGGGGGACATGTGTCTATTCCGGTAATTATGTTAGGAGTCATGATGGGATGTGAAGTGACAGTGCTGGAAGATCGTCCATCTTATGCAGACGATGCCAGACGCGCAGGAGCTACGACCGTCATCTGTGAGCCGTTTGAAAAAGGGCTTGAGAAGGTCTCTGGCAGTGCCGATACTTTCTTTGTAATCGTGACCAGAGGACACCGCTATGATCAGATATGCCTGGAAAAGATTGCGCAAAAAGAGCATGCTTATATAGGAATGATTGGAAGTCGGAAAAGAACGGCTATGGTGAAAGAAAATCTGAAGGAAAAAGGAATCGATTCAGCTGTGCTGGATGCCGTTTATACGCCAATCGGCCTGAACATCAATGCAGAAACGCCGGTGGAGATTGCGGTTGCAATTATGGCAGAGATCATACAAGTAAAGAATCGACAGAAGAGATCCGGAGGATACACGAAAGAAATGATAAAAGCAGTTCTGGAACAGGAACCGGATCATAGCCCCAAAGTACTTGCAACCATTGTTGCGAGAAAGGGTTCTGCACCGCGGGGAATTGGGACGAAGATGTTGATTCTGCGCAATGGAAAATGTATCGGAACGATTGGCGGAGGATGTATGGAAGCAAATGTCATACAGAAAGCACGGCTTATGGTTGCGACAGGCATGCCAAGGGCACGTATCTGTCAGGTGGATATGACAGGAAATGATGCCGAAGAAGAAGGCATGGTCTGCGGAGGCGTGATCAGCGTGTTGTTGGAATTGATATAGGACAGGAGGTGCAGGAATGCTGGATGGACAGGGAAGAACCATCGATTATATGCGGATATCGATTACCGACAGATGCAATCTGAGGTGTCGGTATTGTATGCCGAACGGGATATCCTGGGTTCCGATGGAGCAGATCCTTACCTATGAAGAGATAAAAGCACTGGCAATTGAAGCGGCAGAACTTGGAATCCGCAAGATTAAAGTCACTGGCGGAGAACCGCTTGTCCGAAAGGGATGTCCGTCCCTTGTGGGGATGCTTAAGAGTGTTCCTGGGGTCGAACAGGTTACACTTACGACCAATGGCGTGTATCTGGAAGAATATGTCGAAGAATTGAAAGATCATGGGCTGGATGCTGTGAATGTCAGTCTGGATACACTCAATCCGCAGCATTTTTATGATATCACCGGGAGAGATGATCTGAAGAAAGTGTTGGATGGAATCGAGGCTGCATTAAGAGAACAGATTCCATTGAAAGTAAATGTCGTTCTGCAAAAGGGACAGAATGAAGATGAATGGATGAATCTTGCTTCGCTTGCAAAAGAGCGTAAGCTGGATGTCCGGTTTATTGAGATGATGCCGATTGGATATGGAAGAAACTATGAATCGATACCGAATGAAGAGATTCTTCGCAAACTGGAAGTCTGTTACGGTCCGCTGAAGAAGGATATGCAAATTCACGGGAATGGTCCGGCAGTCTATTATCAGGTGCCGGGATATGAAGGAAGCATAGGGTTTATCAGCGCAATGCATGGGAAGTTCTGCCAGTATTGCAACCGAATCCGTGTGACTTCCACTGGGGAGATTAAATCTTGTCTTTGCTATGAGGACCGGATATCCGTAAGAGATGCATTGCGGGCAAATGATACAGAAGAGGTTCGGCGCCGGCTGGCACTTGCTATCCAGAATAAACCGGCAGCACATAAGTTTGAAACACAGGAGCTGATTACGGAACAAAAAGAAATGTCATCTATAGGTGGTTAGATATAGGTGTAAGAATCTGTATCAGAAAATCATGTGTTCAAAATAAAAATGAAAAATATGAAATCAGGAGGAAAGTAAATGAAAAAGAGAACATTAATGAAGAGACTCACAGCAGTCGCAGTAGTCGTTGCTATGGCAGCAGGACTGATAGCTTGTGGAGCGAAAGAGGAAGAAACAGGCAGTGAAACGGCGGAAGAGACACAGCAGGAAGAAGCCGAAGAGGCGGAAGAGACAGAGATTCAGGTATTCATTGCAGCCAGCCTGAATACCGTTATGACAGAACTTGCCGAGATGTACAACGAAGAACATCCGGAAGTAAAGATTACTTATAATGCGGACAGTTCTGGTACATTGTTGACACAGATTGAAGAAGGCTATGAATGTGATATCTTCTTTTCAGCAGCACAGAAACAGATGGATCAGTTGGAAGAAGACGGGCTGGTCGTAGATGGAACAAGAGCGAATGTTGTGAATAACCAGGTGGTAGTTGTTACATTGAAAGACAGTGGAACCAAGGTGACAGGACTTGAGAATATCGGAGATGCAGAGAACATCGCACTGGCAGGCGGAAGCGTTCCGGTAGGAAAATATACCAGACAGGCACTGGTCAATCTTGGAATTCTGGAATCTGTAGATGATGTATCTACGATTACAACAGAGCAGGTATCTGAAGCACTTGGCGGTGTAGAGATCAGTGAACAGGATAATGTAAGCAAAGTGCTTGCAGCAGTTGTAGAAGGATCCTGTGAAGTAGGAACAACCTATTATTCTGACACATATGGTTATGAAGATGACTTGGATATTCTGGAAACAGTAAGTTATGATCTGACTGGAAATGTAATCTATCCGATTGCTCAGGTAGTCAATGAAGAAGCAGATGATGCTCAGACCAAAGCAGCAGAAGATTTCTTAAAGTTTATCTTATCTGACGAAGCAAAAGCTGTATTTGATGCATATTATTTTGATACAAATGTAGAGTAAAACTTATGGAAACAGTAACAGAGATACTGAAGAATCTGGACTGGAGTCCCCTGATCATATCGCTGAAAACAGGTGTGGTGGCTACGATTATTTCATTCTTCCTTGGAATCTTTGCTGCAAGGAAAGTGATAAAGACGACGTCGGGAAAGAAAGCAGTGATTGATGGGATTTTGACTCTTCCAATGGTTCTTCCACCGACGGTTGCGGGATTTTTCCTGTTGTTGCTTTTCAGTAAACGGCGGCCTCTTGGAATCTTCCTGTATGAACAATTCGATATTAAAGTGGTACAGACTTGGCTTGGGTGTATTATAGCAGCGACCGTTATTGCATTTCCTCTGATGTATCGAAATGCAAGAGCTGCATTTGAACAGATTGACGTGAATCTGGTCTATGCCGGAAGAACTCTTGGTATGTCCGAGACGCAGATCTTCTGGAAGGTGGTCGTCCCGACTGCGGGCCCAGGGATTGCATCAGGCACGATTCTGACATTTGCGCGTGCGTTGGGAGAATATGGA
This sequence comes from Bariatricus sp. SGI.161, assembly GCF_050313695.1. Lineage (NCBI taxonomy): Bacteria > Bacillati > Bacillota > Clostridia > Lachnospirales > Lachnospiraceae > Bariatricus > Bariatricus sp. SGI.161. Next base: position 133,982 of record NZ_JBNPLX010000007.1, on the reverse strand, counting down.
GCGACATCCATGCTTGCGGGAAATATTCCAGGGAAGACCGGAACAATCTCTCAGAAGATTGCCATGGTCATTCAGGATGGAGATTACCTGACTGCAGGAATCTGGGTTGCAATAGTGATCTTGATCGCGCTTGTGATCATCGTGCTTATGAATCTGATATCAGGGAAGAAGATGAAGAATATCAAGAGATGGTAGAAGGAGAACGCATAAAATGGGAATCACCGTTGAAGTAAAAAAGAAATTAGGAGAGTTCTGCCTGGATATCCGGTTTCAGAGTGAGGCTTCCCGTATTGGTATTCTTGGAGCATCCGGGTGTGGGAAAAGCATGACATTGAAAAGCATTGCGGGGATTGAAAGTCCAGATGAAGGCGAGATCGTCATCAATGATCATGTCGTGTTTGACTCGAGACAAAAAGTAAATATCAAGCCCCAGAAGCGTAATATAGGATATCTGTTTCAGAATTATGCGTTATTTCCCACTATGACGGTAAACAGAAATATTGCAGCCGGATTAAAAGGAACCAGGCAGGAGAAGCAGGAACGGGTACAGGAGATGATCCGAAGATTCCAGTTAGAAGGCTTGGAAGAACGGCTTCCGGGAGAATTGTCCGGTGGACAGCAACAGAGGGTTGCACTTGCTAGAATTATGGCATATGAGCCGGATGTGATTCTTCTGGATGAACCCTTTTCTGCATTGGATATGTTTTTAAAAGACCGTCTGCAGCAGGAATTGATGGAGATGCTGGAAGGATATCATGGAATTGTAGTTATGGTGTCCCACAATCGGGACGAGATCTATCGGTTCAGTGAAGATCTGTTGATCCTGGATCAGGGAAGAGTTGTCACGAGTGGAAAGACCAGAGACATCTTCGATCATCCGAGACGAAAAGCAGCTGCCCGGTTGACCGGATGTAAGAATTTTTCCAGAGCGAAGCGGTTGGATGAACATACAGTAAAGGCATTAGACTGGGGCGTAGAGCTGAAAACAAGGAACAGGATACCTGAGGATATAACGTGGATCGGCTTTCGGGCCCATGAGTTTCTTCCAATCTGGGGAGAACGAATAGAAAACTGTATCAGAGTTCAAGTGGCTGGAACCGCGGATCTCCCATTTGAAAAGAACTTTTATCTGAAGCCAGAGACAGAACAGCTGCAAGATGTGCGTGCAGAGAATATCTGCTGGTTTCTTCAAAAAGACAAATGGGATGTGCTGAGTGAAAAAGGAATGCCGGATTACCTTCAATTTCCAGAGGAATACCTGCTCTTTCTGACTGATGATTGCTAGAGGAAATTCCTTTCTTTATTATTTACAACAAAACTGGAAGCTGTTATAATTTTGTTTAAATAAACATAGAAGGAAGAACGAACAGACATGGAACTTTTAAAAGAACGTATTCGAAAAGATGGGGTTATTAAGCCGGGAAATGTACTGAAGGTAGATAATTTTCTGAATCATCAGATGGACATCCAGCTTTTCAATGAGATAGGGAAGGAATTTAAGCGTCGTTTTGCAGACGTAAAAGTGGACAGAATCTTAACAATTGAGGCATCAGGTATTGGAATCGCTGCAATTGTGGCGCAGTATTTTGACTGCCCGGTCGTTTTTGCGAAGAAGACACAGTCCATTAATCTTGATGGTACAATGTTATCAGCGCAGATTGAATCTTTTACACATAAGCGGACATACGATGTAATTGTAGCAAGTCGTTTCATTCAACCGGGAGAAAATATTCTGGTCATTGATGATTTTATGGCAAATGGATGCGCTGCGATGGGGCTGGTGAAGATCATTCAGGAAGCGCAGGCGAATGTTGTGGGAATCGGAATCGTGATTGAAAAAGGATTCCAGCAAGGTGGTGCGAAGTTAAGAGAGCAGGGATTACGAGTAGAGTCTCTGGCAATTGTTGACGATATGGATGCGGATGCGCAGACCATTACATTTCGGGAATAAGAAAGAATGATATATTACAGGTGGGATGAATGCCCACCTGTCTTTGTATTTCTATCTATCTGAAAGAAACTGCAAGTGGCGGGTCCTATAAGGTGTAAATATAGATATCAGAGGACGGTAGAGATGTTAGAGAGATTTCCATTTTTAAAAGAAAAGGGGCATGTGATATCGCTTGTCGGGGCAGGTGGAAAGACAACGCTTATGTATGCGCTTGCCAGGCAATTTACGAAAAATGGAGCCAGGACGCTTGTTACGACAACGACACATATATATAAGCCGAAGGAGAAATTGTGGGCATGTAGTTCTGAAGAAATACAGAACTTATGGAGACAAGGCTCTTATGCGGTTGTAGGAAAGGCTGCAGAAGAAGGAAAACTGGCAGGCCTTCCTGCCCAGGAGCTGTCAGCGTATGCTAAACTGGCGGATATTATCTTGATTGAGGCGGACGGAGCAAAGAGGATGCCTTGCAAAGTGCCGGCTGACCATGAGCCGGTATTGTTAGAGGATTCGGATATTGTTGTTGGTGTAATGGGAATGGCTGCATATGGAAAGACTATAGAAGAAGCTTGTTTTCGTAAGGAAGAAGCAGCTCGCCTGTTGGGGATAAGGAAGACGGATCTGCTGACGGCAGAGCGAATGGCGGCCATTCTGGAATCAGATAAAGGAACCCGGAAGAATGTAGGATGCCGGGATTATTATGTCGTCCTGAATCAGTGTGACAACGAAGTCAGAAGGCAGGCGGCTGAAAAGATTCGAAAGCTATTAGAGAAACAAGGAATTCATTCTTGTGTTCTGATGAGCTTTGGAGAAGAGAGGAATTGACAGATGAAGGATAGATTAATCATTGTCCGGGGCGGCGGAGACCTTGCGACAGGAACGATTCACCGCTTGTGGAGTGTGGGACTTCCAGTTCTGGTCCTGGAGACAGCGCATCCGGCTGCAATCCGGAGACAGGTGTCCATCTGTGAGGCTGTATATGATGGACAGACCGTGGTGGAAGGAATGAGAGGAATCCGAATCCATCATTGGAAAGAAGCATTTGACATCATGGAAGAGGGGAATGTTCCGGTTCTGGTTGACCCGATGGGAGAGGTGATTCAAAAGATGCGTTCTCGCGTAGTAGTAGATGCAATTCTGGCAAAGAAAAATCTGGGAACACATCGAGAGATGGCACCACTTACTATAGCACTTGGTCCGGGATTCGAAGCAGGAAAAGATGTGGATGTCGTTATCGAGACGAAGAGAGGACATGATCTTGGACGAGTGATTCGTAAGGGATGTGCGATTCCCAATACTGGAATTCCGGGCATGATTGGCGGTTATGCTTCGGAACGCGTAATTCATTCCACACAATCAGGAATATTTCATAATATCTGTAAGATTGGAGATATTGTAAATGTGGGTGAAGAAATTGCATGGATCGAGCAGTCGGATGGAAGCAGATGTCCGGTGTTGGCATCCATTCCGGGAATTCTTCGGGGACTGTTAAGAGAGGGCTATTCGGTTCCGAGAGGATTTAAAATTGCAGACATTGATCCAAGAAAGGAAGAACTGAGCCATTGCTTTACAATATCGGATAAGGCAAGGTGTATCGCGGGAAGCGTTCTGGAGGTAGTCGTTTCTGATTTTGATCGAAAAATATTTTTTGATAGATAAATATAATTTTTCCCCAAATTCATAGAGTTTTCTGATATAATGGACTGCGTAAAAATTCTAAGGAGAGAGGATATTATGGGAACAAATAATACGAATGAAAATACTCTTATGAGCAGTCCATATCAATTTGAGGGGCGAATCCCGTTAAAACAGGCAATTCCGTTAGGGCTTCAGCATGTTCTGGCAATGTTTGTGGGTAATCTTACCCCGATTCTTATTATTACTGCGGCTTGCGGATCAGAAGATTTTGCGGCGCTTCAGGTTACATTGCTTCAGAATGCAATGTTGATTGCTGGTATTGTAACATTAGTACAGTTATTTGCAATTGGACCGATCGGTGGAAAGGTGCCGATCATCATGGGAACCAGTTCTGGATTTATCGGTGTATTCCAGAGTGTTGTAGAGATCATGGGCGGCGGTGTCGCAGCTTATGGTGCAATTATGGGGGCAAGTCTGATCGGAGGACTTTTTGAGACTGTCCTTGGTGCGTTCTTAAAACCGCTTCGTCGGTTCTTCCCATCTGTTGTGACAGGTACGGTTGTACTCGCGATTGGTCTGTCTTTGATTGGTGTAGGTGTAAGTTCGTTTGGTGGAGGCTCTTCTGCGAATGATTATGGTTCTATTGAGAATCTGCTGATTGCACTGGTAGTTATGATTATTATTCTGGTATTGAAGCATGGAACAAAAGGACTTACCAGTTCTTCTTGCATCCTGTTCGGTATCATTGCAGGATATATTATTTGTGCAGTGCTGGCAATCTTTTTGCCGACGACTGCAGTCAACGCAGATGGTGTGGAATATACGAAGGCATGGGTCCTGAACTGGGACAAGGTTGCTCAGGCAAAATGGTTTGCAGTTCCGCAGATCATGCCGGTGAAACCGGTCTTTGATCTGCGCGCGATCGTGCCGGTTTTAATCATGTTCATTGTTACGGCTGTTGAGACAGTAGGAGATATCTCGGGCTGTATCGAAGGTGGTATGGGTCGGGAAGCAACGGATTCAGAATTGTCAGGCGGTGTTATGTGTGACGGTGTCGGATCTAGCTTTGCAGCTCTTTTTGGCGTATTGCCGAATACATCATTCAGCCAGAATGTAGGACTTGTTACGATGACTAAGATCGTCAATCGTTTTGCATTGGGATGTGGTGCAATATTCTTGATCCTTTGTGGATTGCTGCCGAAGCTTGCTGCACTTGTGTCTATCATGCCACAGTGTGTACTTGGAGGGGCTGCTGTTATTATGTTCTCATCTATTGTTATGAGTGGTATTCAGCTGATCACGAAAGAACCATTGACTGCACGTAATATGACGATTGTATCTGTGGCACTTGGACTTGGATATGGAATTGGTGCGAACAGTGCTGTCCTTTCTGGTCTTCCAAAGGCTGTTCAGCTGATTTTTGGCGGTTCTGGAATTGTTCCGGCCGCATTTGTTGCGATTATTCTGAATGTTCTGCTTCCAAAAGAGGAAGCGTAATATTACATCCGGAGGGTAGAAATATGCTTTCATTTAATCAATATGTTCGGGCACAGAGCCTGGAAGAAGCGTATGAGCTTTGTCAAAAGAAGAATAATGTTGTACTTGGAGGAATGCTATGGCTGAAAATGCAGAGTGGCAATCGTGGTACAGCAATTGATCTGTGTGATCTGGGGTTAGATCAGATTGAAGAGACGCCTCAGGAGTACAGGATTGGAGCGATGGTGTCGCTTCGGGCGCTGGAGAAGCATGCTGGATTGAATGCACTGACACAAGGAGCACTTGCAGAGTCTGTTCAGCATATTGTAGGAGTGCAGTTCCGTAATGTGGCAACACTTGGTGGAAGCATCTATGGACGTTTTGGATTTTCTGATGTTCTGACATTATTTATGGCGTTGGATGCAAAAGTAGAGCTGTATCACGCAGGAATCATGAGCGTGAAAGAATTTGCAGATTTTCCGCGTCAGACCCGTGATATTTTAGTGCGCGTGATTGTGCCAAAGACGGAAAGAAAAACGGTCTATTTATCCATGAGAAATACAGAGACAGATTTTCCGGTCCTTACCTGTGCATTGTCGGAATTGGAAGGACGTTATACTTGTGTGGTAGGGGCACGTCCGATGAAAGCAGTATTTTTTGACGATGAAAAGCAGATTCTTGCACAAGGGATTACTATGGAAGTGGCAGAAGCATTTGCGGAGGATATCGCATCCAGAGCAAGATTTGGAAGTAATATACGAGGCGGAGCTGATTACCGCAGAAAAATATGCAGTGTGCTGGTACGTCGTGCGGCACTTGCACTTCAGGAGGTATCATAATGGATATTGAACTGATTCTGAATGGGAAAAAGGTAACGGCAGCAGTTGATCCGGATATGCTGCTGATTGATTTTGTAAGGTCAAAGGGATGTTATTCCGTGAAGCGTGGATGCGAGACTGCTAATTGCGGACTGTGTACGGTTCTGATGGATGATGTGCCGGTGTTATCCTGCAGTGTGCTTGCAGCGCGGGCTTCCGGCCATAAGATTCAGACACTGGAGGGGCTCCAGGAAGAAGCCGAGGAGTTCGTTGGCTTTATTGCAGATCAGGGTGCAGAGCAGTGTGGATTCTGTAATCCGGGATTCGTTATGAATACGATTGCGCTGCTTCGTGAGAATCCCGACCCTACGGATGATGAGATTCGTGCATATCTGGCAGGAAACCTATGCCGTTGTTCTGGATATGAAGGTCAGCTTCGTGGAATTCGCGCATACCTGGACTGGAAGAAAGGAGTGTAGCAGTATGGAACAGAAGTTTAAAACGGTAGGTCAGCCCGTCCGTAAAAAAGATGCTATGCAGCTCTTGCTTGGCAAGCCGGCTTATGTCGATGATATCACTCCGTCTGATGCGCTGGTAGTAAAGGTATTGAGAAGTCCACATGCACACGCTCTAATTGAAGAGATTAAGATAGATACTGCATTGAAAGTGCCAGGAATTGTGGCAGTTTACACTTATAAAGATGTTCCGCAGAAGCGGTTTACCATGGCGGGACAGACTTATCCAGAACCGTCTCCCTATGACCGTCTGTTGTTAGACCAGAGAGTCCGGTTTGTAGGAGACGCTGTTGCTATTGTTGCCGGAGAGACGGAAAAGGCAGTCAATAAAGCATTGAAGATGATCAAGGTGACTTATGAGGTGCTGGAACCGGTACTGGATTTTCGGGCGGCAAAGGATAATCCGATTCTGGTACATCCAGAAGATAACTGGCGTTCCCTGTGTCCGGTAGGTGCAGATAATCAGAGAAACTTATGTGCCAGTGAGGTGTCCTCGGATGGAGATGTGGATGCAGTGATGGCAGACTGTGATGAGATCGTAGATCATACCTATCATGTGAAGGCCTGCCAGCAGGCAATGATGGAAACCTTCCGTACTTATACGGAGATTGACCGTTATGGAAGACTTCATGTCATCAGTTCTACGCAGATTGTATTCCACTGCCGGCGTATCATTGCCAATGCATTGGATATCCCGAAGTCTAAAATCCGTGTGGAAAAGCCGCGTATTGGCGGAGGCTTCGGCGCAAAGCAGACGGTAGTTGCAGAAGTGTATCCAGCGTTTGTGACCTGGAAGACGAAGCGTCCGGCGAAGATGATCTATACCAGAGAAGAATGTCAGACGGCAGCCTCTCCTCGTCATGAGATGGAAGTCCATATAAAGCTGGGAGCCTCCAGAGATGGAAAGATCCGGGCACTGGATGTCTATACGTTATCCAATACCGGTGCATTTGGTGAGCATGGTCCTACAACTGTCGGTCTGTCCGGACATAAATCTATCCCGCTTTACACAGGCGGACTGGAAGCTCATCGCTTTGCCTATGATGTTGTCTATACTAATGTCCAGGCGGCAGGAGCTTATCGTGGCTACGGTGCAACGCAGGGAATCTTTGCGTTGGAAAGTGCGGTCAATGAACTGGCAGAACGTCTTCATATGGATCCAATTGAACTTCGTATGAAGAATATTGTCCGTGAGGGTATGGTAATGCCGGCTTATTATGGTGAGAAGGCTAATGCCTGTGCTTTAGATCGCTGTATTGATAAATGTAAGGAACTATTCCGTTGGGAAGAGCGATATCCGGTTCGTGATATGGGGAATGGGAAAGTACGGACTGCAGGTATGGCTCTGGCAATGCAAGGTTCCTGTATCTCGAATCTGGATGTAGGATCTGCAACCGTTAAGCTTGGCGATGAAGGCTTCTATAATCTGATTATCGGTGCGGCAGATATGGGAACTGGATGTGATACCATTCTGGCGCAGATGGCGGCAGAATGTCTGAATTGTTCGGTAGATGACATAGAGGTCTATGGCGCAGATACGGATTCTTCTCCTTATGATTCTGGGTCTTATGCATCATCGACGACCTATATTACTGGAAAGGCAGTTGAGATGGCCTGTGAAGAACTGAAAGGTAATCTGTGCAAGATTGCTGCAGGAATGCTGGAATGTGAAGAAAGTGAAGTGGAATTTACTGGAGAAGGTGTTCGTAAGTTGGATGGCAGCGGTTTCGTATCAAGATTCGATATTGCTACAAAATCCATGGCAAATAATGAGATAGCTGCCCAGACTACAGCAACCCATAGCTCTCCTGTGTCGCCACCACCTTATATGGTCGGAATGGTTGAAATAGAACTGGATAAAGAGACTGGAAAGGTGGATGTGCTGGATTATGTTGCAGTCGTAGACTGTGGAACGCCGATCAATCCGAATCTGGCACGTATTCAGACAGAAGGTGGACTGGTACAGGGAATTGGTATGGCACTTTATGAAAATGTAACCTATTCTCCGACAGGAAGGATTCTGGAGAATTCTTTTATGCAGTATAAAGTACCGACACGTCTGGATATGGGACATCTGCAGGTGGAATTCGAATCCAGCTATGAACCGACGGGACCGTTTGGTGCGAAATCCATTGGTGAGATTGTTATTAACACACCGGCTCCGGCACTGGCGCATGCAATTTACAATGCAACAGGAGTATGGCACCGAACGTTGCCGATTACTCCGGAAAAGATTCTGATGGGGCTTGCAGATGAATAAGCATATTATATATTTGGCGGCTGGAAACAGCCGCCGTTTTGGTTCAAATAAATTATTGCATATTTTTCATGGGAAACCGTTGTACCAATATGGTCTGGATATGGTTTTTAAGTTTTGTAAAAAACGGCAGGACTGTTCGCTGTTGGTGATTTCCCAGTATTCAGAGATCTTGCAGTATGCAAGAACAAAAGGAATCCATACAGCAGACAGTCCGGATAGCCGGAAAGGAATGTCTTATACTGTGAAAAGGGCAGTTCAGGCACTTGGCAATATTGCAGAAGAGGATTATATTATGTTTGTCGTGGCAGATCAGCCATATCTGACAGAAAAGACGTTGGAACGCCTGGCAGATCAGGCAGTGCCAGGCGTTGAGACAATATCTGCAATATATAAAGGAATTCCGGGAAATCCTACACTGTTCTCCGCCCGACTGATTCCAGAACTTATGGAGTTACAAGGAGATGAAGGCGGGCGGAAAGTAATACGAAGACACGCTTGCATATACGTAGAGGTGGAAGATAAAAAGGAATTATATGATATTGATGAAAAAAGGCAGGTCAGTCCGGATTAAGGGACTGTTACTGTCTTTTCGTATCCGCAGAGTTTTCTTGCGACTGTCTTTGTGAAGAAATTAATAAAAGGTCCCAGACCAAGTGCGCAGAAGAGTGTACCAAGACCAACAATTCCGCCAAATAAAAATGTTACTGCAGCACAGGCAGAATCGGTGATAATCCGGCACCAGAAATACGGAAGCGGGAAATGCTCATCCATAATAAGCGAGATGGCGTCATAAGGAGCAATTCCGAGATTAGCCGTCTGATAAAGGGCAGCGGAAAAGGACAGTATGATGACTCCTGTGAACATGAGAATGAATCTGGAGATCATATTATCAGGAGTGGTAAGGAAGTTGTCCAGAATATTTGCCCACATATCAGCAAAAATGCCAACACAGAACCAGTTGAAAAAGGTTCCGATTCCGATCAGCTTCCGATTCAGGAAGATTTCCAGAATAAACCAGATGGAATTGATAATAATCAGCATAGAAGAAAACGAAAGGTTAATACAGTTTCCAATTGCCATAACCATTGCACTGTGGGGATCATTTCCCATAAGAGAGAGTTTAAACAGAACGACTCCCATACCCATAATAGAGACTCCGAATATCATAACAAGGAATCTGCGCCACCAAATCGGATTTTTTAGTTGAAACATATGTGTTCCTTCTTTCTAAACATATATCTGTGATTCTTAATCTATAATGACATTATACCATTTAAAAATGAACAATAATATCATATAATAGCCATATTAATAGCACAAAACAGTCATAATAAAAAGCGAGAGTGAAAGGCGAGGGAATGAGATGATATACAAACCCAGAACAGTTTTGACTACAGAAAATGGCGCGGAATTAGGTACGCATGGAACTACCCTTGTTCCTGTCGCTGCATATGATAATGATTTTACGAATTTTGAAGCAATCTGGCACTGGCACAGAGAACTGGAATTTATTTATATGGTAAAGGGAAGTCTGCTTGTATCACTTCCAAATGAGCAGATCGTTCTAAATCGTGGAGATATAATATTTATTAACAGCGGAGTGATGCATGCAGCTTCTAATGCAGGTGATAAGGAATGCATTTTGCACTCAGTGGTGTTTTTGCCGGAATTTTTGTGCAATGGAGTAGAAGGGGTATTCTGGCAGAAGTATGTATGTCCACTCATAGAAAACTCAAGACTTCATAGCATAATATTTTCAAATGAGTCTGAGAAGCGTGTGTGTATGCAAGAATATATGGATCAATTCTGGAAGGCTTGCCTGGATGAACCATTTGGTTATGAATTTGTCATTCGAGAGCAGTTATCGAAGATGATATGTAATGTTGCATCGGAGTACAAGAAAGATATTCGGCCTGTTTCTGCCAAACGGGAAAGAGAAGATGAACGGGTCAAAAAGATGTTGGAATATATCCATGATAATTATATGTCTGAGATTACGACCAAAGTGCTTGCGTCAAGTGCTAATGTCAGTGAGAGTGAATGTCTGCGTTGCTTTCGAAATGTGCTTGGAATCACACCGATTCAATATGTGAAAAAGTATCGTCTGCAGATTGCGGCGGATATGCTGATGACTACAGATTATACAATTACAGGTATCGCAAGTCGTTGTGGGTTTGGACACATGAGTTACTTTTCCAGGGCGTTTCACGGGATGTTCGGAGTGACGCCAAGGGAGTATAGAAATAGAAGATATGAATAACACTTCTTTTATTGTAGAATTTGGTGAAAAACATGTCAATAATGCGTTGTAATTAAAAAAAATTTCTTTTGGTAAATTTGCATATATTGATTTATTTTTCCAAATGAGCTATAGTAACATTAACGAATTTTTACGCCTTTTTATATTTTTTATAAAGAGTGACATTACAGACTAGGAGGTTTTAGAAATGGACAGATTAAAAGGCAAAGTTGCTATTGTAACAGGTTCAACAAGTGGAATTGGTATTGGAATTGCAAGTTTATTTGCAGCAGAAGGAGCAAAGGTAGTTATCTGCGGACGTAGAAAAGAAAAAGGGCAGGCTGTTGTTGACAGCATTGTTGAAGCAGGCGGAGAAGCTTCTTATCATTTCATGGATATTACACAGATTGAAAGTGTAGAAGAATTGATTAAGGATACATATGAAAAATACGGAAAGATTGATATCCTTGTAAATAATGCTGCAAATGTTGCATTGAAAGATGGACGTGTTGATGAATTGACACTGGAGATGTGGGATGCAATCTTCCAGAGCGATCTTCGCGGAACATTCTATGCTACACAGTGTGTACTCCCTTACATGGAAAAGAATGAAAAAGGCGGTTCTATTATCAATATCGGTTCTATGGCTTCCTGCTCAGGAGACCTTGGCTCTACAGCTTATGCATGTGCAAAAGCAGGTGTTGATATGTTGACAAAGTATACCGCTTTGCAGGTAGGAAAGAAAAATATTCGTTGTAACTGTGTTCGCCCGGGACTTATTGTTACACCACAGAATGAAGCACACGTTCCACAGGCCCTTAAGGATATCTTCTTAAGCAATATCATGGTTAACCGCTATGGATGCCCAGAAGACATCGGTCATATGTGTGTATATTTTGCTTCTGATGAGAGCGAATATGTAACAGGACAGATTATCAATGTAGATGGTGGTATGAATTCTCACGTATCTACGGTTGCTCAGTTTAAAGAATTGAATTCACGTACCTGGTAAGAAAAAAGAGACATGGTAAAAAAAGAGGCGAAGATTTTTCGAAAATCTCCGTCTCTTTTTTTCATTTCCTTAAGCTACCTGTCGAACTTCAGGAATTGCATTCAGGACTGGATACAGAACACAAGAGATAATGAGTCCGCCAACACCTTGAATGATGTTTGCAGGGATGCTGGCGGCAGAAGCTGCGAATCCATATAAAAATACAGCTTCACACAAAAAGTATCCGCCGGCTACCAGCACGATGTCCACTACGCCGCCAAGGATGACAGCTGTGTAGCGACTTTTAGATGTTGTACCTAATTTCTGGTAGATAAGACCGGAAATCAGAGAAATCAATCCCTTGATGACAAAAGTAATTGGGACATATACAAAGTATCCGCCAAGCAGATCCGCCATTGCAGAACCAATGCCTCCCGCAAGAAAGCCCCAGCCTGGACCAAGAAAAACTCCGGCCAGTATCACAATGGCATCACCTGGATGAATATAACCGCTGGTTCCTGGGGTAGGGATACGTATTGACATCGTGGCAACACAGGCAAGAGCAGCAAACAATGCTGTTGTCACGACTTTTTTTAGATTTGAATTCATAAATAAGACCTCTCTTCCTTTTTCTATGATGTACCATACTCTACAACAGTAATGGCATGAAATAAATATCCAGTTAATGTAAAAATTAGCATGCCAGTTTCGATATAGATGTGTTGAATATGTGAAATATGCATATAAATATATTCTATAACGTGAAAAATATATCGAAATTGCATAAAAAATATCAGGTGTGATTAAAAAATATCAATTGTATACAATGATTTCTTTTTATGTTATGTTAAAAAAAACGGTATGAAAAAGAAAGAGAGGAAAATCTATGTTACAAACCATTGAAGCCATTAATTCGGCAATTAACGACTTTGTCTGGGGAGTTCCGGCTATGGTCTGCATTATTGGTGTTGGACTCGTTCTAAGTTTTCGAACAAAATTTATTCAATTTCGAAAATTTGGATATGCGCTGAAGAATTCAATTGGGCGAATCTTCAGCAAAGAGAGGGCAAAAGAAGGAAGTATTACTCCATTTCAGGCAGTTTGTACTGCGCTTGCAGCTACCGTGGGGACGGGAAATATTGCTGGTGTAGCTGGAGCGATTGCAATCGGGGGACCGGGAGCTGTTTTCTGGATGTGGATATCTGCTTTGTTGGGGATGTGTACTAAGTTTTCGGAAGTTACGCTTGCAGTTCATTTCCGTGAGAAAAATGTTGCGGGCGACTATGTTGGCGGACCGATGTATTACATAAAGAATGGTCTTGGAAAGAAATGGTATTGGATGGCGATTGTCTACGCAGCATTAGGTTCCTTAACTGTATTGGGAACTGGTAATGCAACGCAGGTAAATACAATTACAACATCCATTGATTCTGCGCTTCTTAACTATGGGATCATTGATAATGCACAGGTTGGGATGGTTAATCTTATCATTGGTATTTTGATCGCGATTCTGGTAGCAGTTGTGCTTCTTGGCGGAGTAAAGCGTATTGGAAGCGTAACGGAAAAACTGGTTCCATTTATGGCAGTATTTTATATTATTCTTGCAATCGGAGTTGTAATCCTTCATATTGGTGCTGTACCTGAAGTATTCAAATCCATTTTTGTCGGTGCATTTAATCCTTCTGCTTTTACAGGTGGTGTAGTGGGAAGCCTTTTCATCAGTATGAGAAGAGGAGTATCACGTGGTATTTTCTCCAATGAAGCCGGAATTGGTACAGGCTCTATTGCCCATGCATGTGCAGATACTGATCAGCCAGTAAAACAGGGTATGTTCGGAATCTTTGAAGTTTTTGCAGATACAATCGTTATTTGTACACTTACTGCTCTTGTAATTCTTTGCAGTGGTGTTGATATTAATTACGGTGTGGCAGCTGGAGCAGAACTCACAATTTCAGGATTTACAGCAAGTTATGGCAGTTGGGTATCTATTTTTACGGCAATCGCAATGTGCTGCTTTGCTTTTTCAACGATTCTTGGATGGGGACTTTATGGAGCTCGCTGTATAGAATTTGTATTTTCGACAAAGGTCGTAAAACCTTTCTTTATCGTGTATGCTTTGGTAGCAATTATTGGTGCGACTGTAGATTTGGGATTGATCTGGGGAATTGCGGATACTTGTAATGGTCTGATGTCCATCCCGAACTTGATTGCATTGTTCTTATTATCAGGAACGGTTGTGAAATTAGTAAAAGAATATTTCGCAAAAGAAAGATAAAAAAGTACTGGGGACATGGATTTATGTCCCCAGTTATTTTTATTAAAGCTTCTCCCCTGTAAGCATCTCATATGCCTGAAGATATTTATCAATAGTCTTTTCTACGATATCATCAGGAAGTGTCCAATTGTTATCTGGATTTGCTTTCAGCCAATCGCGTGCGAACTGTTTGTCAAAAGATGGCTGTCCGTGTCCAGGCTCATAAGTATCTGCAGGCCAGAAACGGGAGCTGTCTGGTGTCAGCATCTCATCGCCGATTACGATATCTCCATTTTCATTCAGACCAAACTCAAACTTGGTATCTGCAATAATGATACCGCGACTTAATGCGTAATCTGCACATTTTTTGTAAAGGGCGATGGTACAGTCACGGAGCTTAGTTGCATATTCTTCCCCTTTTCCTGGGAAATACTTCTCCAGATGTTCAATACTCTGCTCGTAAGAAATATTTTCATCGTGATCTCCGATTTCGGCTTTGGTGGAAGGTGTATAGATTGGCTCTGGCAGTTTGTCAGATTCTTTTAAACCTTCTGGGAGTTTGATTCCACATACAGTACCATTTTCCTGATAGCTTGCCCATCCGCTTCCGGTGATATATCCGCGAACGATACATTCGATTGGAAGCATCTGAAGCTTCTTGCACATCATGCTGTTGCCATCAAACTGTGGCTGCTGGAAGAACTCTGGCATATCTTTGACATCTGTAGAAATCATGTGGTTTGGAAGAATGTCCTCTGTCAGATTGAACCAGAACTTGGACATCTGAGTCAGAACAGTTCCTTTTTTGGTTACTTCATTGTTCAAAATAACATCAAAACAACTGATACGGTCAGTAGCGACCATGATTAAGCTATCACCGTTATCATAAATTTCACGTACTTTTCCTTCTTTGATAGGTTTCATTTTACATACCTCACTCTATTTATGTAATATTAATACTCTATATAATAGACAAACAGATTTTCAGATAAAAATCAAGATTATTTTTGAATTTTATACAATTTTTTTTGAAAATATTTGATATAGTAAGAAACATTAGAAAATGTAATGTCAGGATGAAAAAGCTTCATTTCACAAATATCAGGAAACGTTCTATACTTTAATCAGAAGGAAACATTAAGTGCTTTGTGGGAGGTGTAGACATGATTGGATGGACAATAATTGCAATTGTAGCTGCATATGGATTTGTGAACATTTTCAACAGCGAAAGACATGCACATTAATTTAAGTTAAGTAGATAAAATGACAACCGCAGGGGAATGGCGGTTGTCATTTTTTGTATCAGTGTGGGTTAATCCAGAAGATAATCTTGTGCATATTTGATAAATATTTTCAAGGCAGGGGACAGCTCATCTGATGATGAGATTGCCATGCCCAGTCGCCGGTAAGCACGTGGCTTTAGCGGACGAGCTTCAAAGTTTCCCATACGTCCTCTAAGAATCATACCGGGTAAAATACTGATCCCAAGATTATGTTCAACCATAGATAGAATGGAAAAATCATTGCTCATGGTGTATTTGATATCTGGTTTTACTTTATATTTTTTCAATAGTCGGTGAACTTCATTGACATAAGTATATTCGGATACTACAAATGGTGTATTCTCGTACCACTCAATGGGAATCTCATCGTATTGCGCAAATGGATGTTCCTTATGCATGACAGCATACATAGGGTCATCAAAGACAGGAATGAATTTATAATTCTGATTCGGCTGATAGCTTGTGAAACCGATATCTACTTTGTGATTCTCGACCCAGTCAGCTAAGTCACGCTCATCTCCTTCAATAATATCAAAAAGAATCTCAGGGTATTCTTTCTGAAAGTTATTAATAATCTCCGGAAGCCAATGGATGGCACAACTAATGTAGGAACCAATCTTTATGGTTCCTTTTTTGGCACCTTTCATAAAAGAAATCTCTTGTTTCAAAGATTCACTGGCAGACAATAGATTACGGATTGCAGGGAGTAATGCTTTGCCTTCGTTTGTCAGAGTAACTCCGTGATGTCTTTTGATGAAGAGTGGAAATCCCACTTCCTGTTCTAAGGATTTCATCATCTGAGTGATTCCAGATTGGGTATATCCAAGGTCTTCACCTGCTTTTGTAAAATTGCCGTAATCTGCAACAGTGAGAAATACCGTTAGCTTTTTCAAATCCATGATGCGGTCTCCTTTGATGAATATTCTGCTATCATACTACAAGTTATTTGTAAGAAAAACAAGATGCATTTGTAGAAAAATCGTGCATTGCGACCGGAGAGTGGTTGAGCTATACTAATACATGTAGAGAAATGTATAGAGTGCAGAAGAGACAATAGATGGAAGAAGTGATGGTGAAGATATGAAGAAGGCATTACCGGCATATGAAAAAATAGATATGGAACATTGGCCACGCAGAGAGCATTTCACTTACTATAGGAATTCTTTGAAATGTGGCTATTCTTTGACTGCGAAGATTGATGTGACGAAGATTCTTCAGTTTGCAAGGTCACATAAAAAGAGATTTTTTGGCTGCTTTTTATATGCGGTTTCAAAGACGGTCAATATGATGGATTCTATGAGGATGATGGTGCCGCCGGAAGGCGGTGCAGGAGTCTGGAAGGTATCTCATCCGAATTTTACAGTATTTCATGAGGATGATGAGACCTTTAGTGATCTGTGGACGGAATACAGGTCGGATTTTTCAGAGTTTTATCAAGGATTTGAAGAGGTCCTCATGAGATATGGGAATCAGCATGGAATTAAGGGAAGACCGGAACAGCCTGCGAACTTCTTCTGTGTCAGCTGTGTTCCGTGGCTTGATTATACCGGATATGCGACCAGCACAGTGGATGCACCTGCACTTTTCCCTATCATTGTATTTGGAAAATATACGGAACAGGGTGGATGTTATACATTACCTGTGACGGTGACCATCTCCCATGCATCGGCGGATGGTTATCATACCAGCTTGTTTTTTAAAAAATTGCAGGAGAATTTGGAGTTGTTTGATGAGTGCGTGGAATAAGCGTTTGGGATGGTGAGATACAATGATTCATTTATTCAAGAAAAAAGAAGTCATACGAAAAGAATATGATGCCAGGAATCAGAAGCCGGTAATCCATTGCAGTATCTGTACCGGAGAGCAGGTGGCAGGATTCAGGGATATTCATACGGGGAAATTTCAGGATATTATGCTGATTCGGGATGAGTCGGATCTGAAAAAATTCAAAGAGATGTATGGTTTAGGTGATATCCCGAAAGAGTATTAAATCTGCTTAAATCGAAAGGAGCTTCCATTTCTTACTTGAAATTCGAAGAAACAAGTGTTATATTACAAGTAGAACAATAAAATATTCTATATATGTATATGAATTTCCAGGAAAGAAAGGTGAGGACAATGGCAGGAAAGAAAGATTATTATGAAGTACTTGGCGTCGGAAGAAATGCAGACGAAGCTACGATTAAGAAAGCATATCGAAAACTGGCAAAGAAGTACCATCCAGATATGAATGGTGATAATCCTGAAGCAGCTGCCAGGTTCAAAGAAGTAACGGAAGCTTACAATGTCTTAAGCGATAAAGAAAAGAAGAAATTATATGATCAGTTTGGTCACGCAGCCTTTGATGGCGGTGGTAATACATCTGATTTTTATAAAAATGGAAATGGCAATTATCAGGAATTCCACTTTGAAGGCGGGAATATGGACGATATTCTCAAGAATATCTTTGGCGGTGGTTTTGGTCAAAGTGGTTTTAGTCAGGGTGGCTTCGGTCAGGGTGGCTTCGGTCGTGGAAATTTTCACCAGAGTAATTTCCGCCAAAAAGGGCAGGATGTATCAGCACGCATAGAAGTAAGCTTTGATGAGGCAGCATTTGGCTGTGACAAGGTTATTCAGTTTCAGAACCCGGATGGCTCGGTTCAGTCGTTGAAAGTACATGTGCCAGCAGGGATTGATACAGGCAAGAAGATCCGGCTTCGCGGACAGGGTATGCCAGGCATGAATGGCGGTGAGGCAGGAGATCTGATGCTGGAAGTAACGGTAGGAAAGAAGCCTGGATATGAGCGCAAGGGTATGGATGTCTATACTACGCTCAATATTCCATTTACAACGGCAGTATTGGGTGGCGAGGTAATCGTTCCGACTCTGTATGGCAATGTGTCTTGTAAGATTCAGGAAGGTACACAGTCTGGCTCGAAGATCCGGCTTCGTGGCAAAGGAATCGTATCTATGAAGAATCCGCAGGTGAAGGGCGATCAGTACGTGACAGTACAGATTCAGGTTCCAAGACACCTGAATCCGGAGGCGAAGCAGAAGCTGCGGGAGTTTAGAGCTGTGGCTTAAGAAGAAAAAGCATAGATTAAGGAGAAACTAAGATGATATATACGGTCACATTTAATCCATCGCTGGATTATATAGTCTCAGTAGATGATTTTCAATTGGGTCTTACAAATCGCACAAGTTCAGAATTGATGTTGCCGGGAGGTAAGGGAATCAATGTATCGACGGTACTGGGGAATCTTGGAATTGAAAGTACAGCATTGGGATTTGTTGCAGGATTTATAGGACAGGAGATTATCCGCCGTATGGGGGAGATGGGAATACGATCAGACTTTATTGTGCTTGAGAACGGAGTATCAAGAATTAATGTAAAGTTAAAATCTATTGACGGAACAGAAATCAATGGTGCGGGACCAGAGATTAGTGAAGAAGCTGTGGATTGTTTGATGAAAAAGTTAGATATTCTCGGAAGAGGAGACATCTTAGTTCTTGCAGGAAGTATTCCAAAGTCCATGCCGGATGATATCTATAGAAGAATCATGAAAAGACTGGATGGACGCGAAGTTATGATCGTTGTAGATGCAACCAAAGACCTGTTGATGAATGTGCTGGAGTTTCATCCGTTTCTGGTGAAACCTAATCATCACGAATTGGGAGAGATCTTTCAGACAGAACTTAAGACAAGGGAGTCGGTGATTCCTTATGCGAGAAAGTTACAGGCAATGGGTGCTGCTAACGTGTTGGTATCTATGGCCGGAGAAGGAGCAGTTCTGATTGCAGCAGATGGAAAGATATATGATGCTCCTGCACCAAAAGGTACACTGGTCAATGCTGTGGGAGCAGGAGATTCCATGGTGGCAGGCTTCCTTGCAGGATGGATAGAACAGAAAAGTTACGAATATGCATTTCGTATGGGACTTGCAGCAGGAAGCGCAAGCGCATTTTCAGAAATGTTAGCGACAAAAGAAGAAATAAAAAAGTTACTTGGGGACGGGGAAAAATGAAAAAACCCCCGTCCCAAATTAAATTTACCGTGTCCCTATTTTAATTCTTCGGCCAGTGCTTCTAATTGTGCACGGCTGTCATCATTCAGTGCTGATAAGATTTTTACTGTTGTGTCGGTGAATGTAAGGTTCTTACTGCCTTCCAGCATCTGTGTCATCTTCTTTGCGGCAGTCGGCGCCCAAGAGCCATTCTCAATCAGACCAACGGTACGGTTCTGGTAATTGCGTTCTGTCAGGTGATTGATAAATTCGCGCATGAATGGGAAGATGTCGTTATTATAAGTCGTAGTAGCGAGTACCAGCTTTCCATAGCGGAAAGCGTCTTCAACTGCTTCGGCCATGTCTTCGCGAGCAAGGTCACATACAACGACCTTCGGGCATCCTTTTGCTTTCAGCATGTCTGCTAATTCTTCAACTGCTTTCTTTGTATTTCCGTAGATAGAAGTGTAGGCAACCATAACGCCTTCTGATTCTACAGAATAAGAAGACCATATATTATAAAGATTCAGATAATATTCCAGATTCTCGGTAAGGATAGGACCGTGCAAAGCGCAGATGGTCTGAATATCAAGTTTTGCTGCTTTTTTCAGAAGGGCCTGAACCTGTGTGCCGTATTTTCCGACGATTCCGATGTAATAGCGGCGAGCTTCACATGCCCAGTCTTCTTCAACATCCAGTGCTCCGAATTTTCCAAAGGCATCGGCAGAGAATAATACTTTGTCAAAGCTGTCATATGTTACCATAACTTCTGGCCAGTGAACCATTGGTGCAGTGATAAATGTTAATTCATGCTTTCCAAGAGAAAGAGTATCCCCTTCCTTTACGACCATTTGATGGTCTTTAAAATCATTGCCAAAGAACTGCTTCATCATGGCAAATGACTTGGCAGTGGCAACGATAACAGTATCTTTATATAATTCCATGAATTTTGCAATATTCGCAGAGTGGTCAGGTTCCATGTGCTGAATGATCAGATAGTCAGGCGACTTTTCTCCGATCACTGCTCTTAAGTTGTTCAGCCATTCTTCGGTAAAATGGGCATCAACCGTGTCGAATACGGCTATCTTTTCATCGACAATCACATAAGAATTATAGGCCATTCCATTTTCGACAACGTACTGTCCTTCAAAAAGGTCAATATCATGGTCATTGACGCCTATATATTTGATATCGTTCGTAATATCCATTGTAATTCGCTCCTTTTCTCAATCATTATGGAACATTATAGCATATGTCATAATAAGCGGGTGTATTTTTTTTCATTCAAGAAAAGATTATATGGATAATCTAACCATATATGCACAGAATATAGCATATCTGTTAAAAAAGAAATTATGATACAAGAGGAGTGAGGGGATATGGAGTCGATCTGGTCAGCAGGTGTAGAGATGCCGCATTTTAAAAGTATAGAAGGAGATATCCAGACGGAGGTATTGATCATTGGTGGTGGTATGGCAGGAATTCTCTGCGCATATTTTTTACAGAAAAACAGAGTTCCGTATGTTCTGGTCGAGGGAAAGACCATCTGCTCGGGGATTACGAAAGATACGACAGCCAAGATTACGGCACAGCATGGTCTGATCTATCATCGTTTGCTTAAGATTGCAGGATACGAAAAGGCAAAGATGTATCTGGATGCAAATCAGTCGGCAGTGCAGCAGTTCGTGAAACTGTGTCATGGGATAAACTGTGATCTTGAACGAAAGATGGCATATGTCTATTCGATAAATGACAGAAAGAAGCTGGAGAAAGAGGCAGATGCCCTTTGCAGGCTTGGAGTGGATACGGATATTTCGGAGAAGACAAAGCTTCCCTTCTATCATGTGGGAGCCGTCGGTCTTGCAGGTCAGGCACAGTTCCATCCTTTGAAATTTGTTGCTGCAATTGCAAAAGATCTTAACATTTTTGAACATTCTTTTGTGACAGAATTAAAGGAACATGAGGCTGTAACGGTAAATGGAAAGATTACATTCCAGAAAGTAATCTTTGCGACGCATTTTCCTATTGACAATAAGCATGGAATGTATTACCTGAAGATGTACCAGCATCGTTCCTATGTGATTGCTCTGGAAAATGGGCCTCAGATAGACGGCATGTATGTGGATGAGGCAATGTGTGGAATGTCGTTTCGTAATTATAAGAATTATCTGTTGATTGGAGGTGGAGATCATAGAACTGGCAAAATGGGCGGCAACTGGGAGGAACTTCGAAAGTTTGCCGGACAGTTTTATCATGACCGGGAAGAACGATTCTGCTGGGCAACCCAGGACTGTATGACATTAGACGAGGTGCCATATATTGGGCGGTATTCCAAAAACTGTGCGGAATATTATGTAGCCACGGGATTTAATAAATGGGGAATGACTTCTTCCATGGTAGCAGCTAATCTACTGACAGATCAGATATTGAATAAAAAGAATCCGTATGCAGCAGTCTTTGACCCGTCCAGGAGCATGCTCAAGCCACAGCTTCTGGTTAATGGATGCACTGCGGTCGGAAATCTGTTAAGAATATCCGAAAAACGTTGTCCACATCTGGGTTGTGTACTGAAATGGAATGCGGTAGAACACAGCTGGGATTGCACATGTCATGGTTCCCGCTTCGACGAAGATGGGAAAGTTCTTGATAATCCGGCCAATGGAAGTCTGAAGGAGGTGACGGGAAAACAAAATTAATATAATGCTTTACAAATACTTCTCAATGGTGATATGCTGAATAGCATGATATTAGCAGATAAACATTAAAATAGGAAGTAATGAATTATGAGAAGTAAAGATAAGAAAGAAATATCATTTGTAGAGGGCCCGGTGTTCGGGTCTTTGATTCGTTTTGCACTGCCTGTGCTTGGAGCATTGATCTTGCAGGCGGCATATGGAGCAGTGGATCTGCTGGTGGTCGGCAGATTCGGAGATGCAACGAGTATCTCAGCAGTAGGAACCGGAAGTGCATTTATGCAGATGGTGACATTTATTATCACCAGTCTTGCCATGGGCTCAACGGTAATTATCGGACAGCATATTGGAGAGAAGAAACCGAAAGCGGCCGGCGATGCTGTTGGAACAACCATTATATTATTTACTGTATTAGGAATTGTGTTGACGGTTTTACTGGAGGCATTTGCAGGAAATATTGCCGGGCTACTTCAGGTTCCTGCGGAATCTTTTGATAAGACGGTTCTCTATATTCGTGTCTGTTCAGCTGGAATTGTAATCATTATTGCGTATAATGTTATTAGTGGTGTTCTAAGGGGAATCGGCAATGCGAATCTTCCGTTTCTCTTTGTTGGAGTTGCCTGTGTCGTAAATATTATCGGAGATTTGGTGTGCGTTGGGGCTTTACATATGGATGTAGTCGGTGCTGCACTTGCGACAGTGACTGCACAGCTGGTATCAGTAATCATATCTTTGATCGTGCTTCGCAGACAAGACATGCCAATCTCTTTTTCCCGTCAGCAGTGCAGGGTATATCCAAGAGAGTTAAGAAGAATCCTGAATGTCGGCGTTCCAATCGCTTTACAAGAGACGATGGTACAGATCTCTTTTCTGGTGATTAATTCTATCATTAATAATATGGGCTTAATGCAGTCGGCTGGATATGGTGTGGCACAAAAGCTGATTTCTTTCATTATGTTGGTGCCGTCTTCTGTGATGCAGAGTGTCTCGGCTTTTGTGGCACAGAACATTGGAGCAGGACAAAAAGCAAGAGCGAAAAAAGGAGTGCGCACGGCTATGGTTACTGGCTGTATATTGGGAATATTCATTTTCCTGGCCGGATTCTTCGGAGGGACTGAAATGTCTTCGTTATTCACCAATGATATGCAGGTCATCCTGCAGAGCGCGGATTATCTGAAAGGATTCTCGGTAGACTGTCTTTTGACCTGTATTTTATTCAGCAGTATCGGATATTTTAATGGATGCGGTAAGAGCATACCGGTTATGATACAAGGAATTACAGCTGCATTTTGTGTCCGTATTCCAATCTCTATATTTATGGCAAGCCTTCCGAACACATCTCTGATGATGGTCGGTCTTGCAGCGCCAATATCAACAGTATATGGAATCATCTTCTTTATCATTTGCTTTGCATTGGAGAGAAAAAAGGAACATAACAGAATAAGATAAGAAAGGAACGAGAAATAAGATGTTAGGGACAATTGTGAATACTGGGACAATTCTTGTAGGGAGTGTTGCAGGAAGCGTATTGAAAAAGGGAATCGGAGAAAAATATGAAAATGCAATGTTTCAGGCCTGTGGACTTGCGGCTTTTGGAATTGGAATTAATGCAGTGGTATCCAATATGCCAAAAAGTGAATACCCGGTACTCTTTATCGTAAGCCTTGTATTAGGAAGTCTGATCGGAGCCAAATTGAACCTGGATGAACGGTTCAATCGCTTTGTGGACAGTCATTCCAAAGGGAATCTTGCGCAAGGACTCACAACGGGTATCCTGTTGTACTGTATCGGTTCATTGTCGATTGTAGGTCCGGTAATGAGTGCTCTCTATGGAGATAATACATATCTGTTTACCAACGCATCATTAGACCTGGTGACAAGTACAGTGCTGGCATCGACCTATGGAATTGGGATGGCACTTGCAGCAGGGGTTCTGTTCTGTTGGCAAGGCAGTATCTTTCTGCTCACGAAATATCTGTCGGCAAGTTTTTTCTCTGATGAGATGGTAGCAGAATTATGTATAGTCGGTGGTTTCTTAATTATGTGTACCGGCTGCAGTATCCTGAATATTAAAAAGTTTAAGACGTTGGACATGCTGCCGGCATTATTTGTACCGATTCTCTTTTTTGTATGCAAAGAGATTATAGGATTCTAAGACTTAGCAGACTGATGCAAAATACCCCGAAAACGGTAAATCGATAGAACATATCCTTTGTAATACGTTTTTGGAACAATCCAAGGAATACCAGTAAGATTAATACCGGATAGAGGATACTTAAGATCGGGGAAGCAAGTTCCAGAATCCGGCTGATTCCAAAGTTTGAGATGATACAGCTTGTGCCTGCAAATAAAAATACAAATGTACGATAGCTGATGTGGCCTTTTGTCTGCTTCTCAAAAAAGGAAGCGGCAGATGATAACAGACCGATCGCAGGTGTCATACAGGCAATACAGACCAGTATTCCCAGAAGAATCATTCCTTTTTTTCCTAAGAGGGACTTAGTGATTGCGATTAATAGTACAACCCGGTCAGTATCTGAAGGGTAGATACTGGATACGGTTGCTCCCAGATATGCCAGACCTCCATATACAACGAAAAGAATAACGGCAGCAATGACTCCGGACCGGGCAATCATATCAAATTGTTGTTTGGTGTCAGTGTAATGTTTTTGTTGCAGTGTAAGTAAAATAGAGGCAGAGAATATCATGGCAGCCATCACATCCATCGTCTGATAACCAGCATTAACACCGACCGCTACTGCGCTCTGCATAGAGGCAGAAGCATCTATAGAACCAAGGGGTGACAGAATTCCTTTTACAATAAGTATCAGCAGTGCCAAAAGAATCAAAGGTGCAAAGACAGTTCCAATAATATCAATGACTTTAGACTGTTTCAGGCAGAATAAAACGACGATTGCAAAAAAGAGAATAGAAAAATATTTCCCGTCAAAGGACGGAAAGAATGGTGCTATCGAGAATTCATATGCAGTCGCGGCAGTACGTGGAATGGCAATCAATGGACCCAGGCAGAGTGCATTCAGTGTCAGAATCAGGCAAGAAGGGATCCTGCCCAGTCGTTCTGTAATTCCAGAAGCTCCTTTCCCTAATTTGGCAACAACGAGCAGTGTTAGAATACTTAATCCCATGTCCATGAACATAAAACATAAAAAACTTAAAAACCACTTTTGGCCTGTGATCAGTCCAAGATAAGGTGGAAAAATAAGATTCCCAGCGCCAAAGAACATGGCAAATATTGCAAATCCAATCACGAAGGTGTCTTTATATTGTCTTTGATTCATCATAATTTCCTCAGTATCTTTCCTTTAATATGATATTATTTTAACGTGAATAAAAGTGCCCGGCAAATTGATGAAAGTGTCTTGACAGGAAACTTTTTTCGTGTTTATGTATTAAAGAGAGACTTTTTCTGTAAATCATTAGTAAAAAAGTGATTTCAAATAAATTTGGGATATATTTCATAAAAAAAGTGATTTGTAAGAAACGGAGAGGTTATGAGTATTGACAAACGAGTGGGGAAAAATATTAAGAAATACCGTCTGGCATATAAGATGACTCTGGAAGAGCTGGCAAAGCAGATTCATAAGAGCAAATCTACAATCTCAAAATATGAAAAGGGTCTGATATCGCTGGATATGGCCACTTTGGAGGAAATTTCACAAGTGTTGAAGGTTGCTCCGTCACAGCTTCTGGCAGCAGAGGAAGATGAGTTTCATGATGAAGAGCTGGAAGGAGAATTTTTTGATCGGCAGTATATGTATTCTTACGATGGAAGAAGTAAGAGAATCTTGAAAAGTATCATAGAGCGATACATATTGTCTGATTTGGGGCAGATGAGAATTCAGTTGTTTTATGATGTGAAGGATGTGCAGAATCCAGGAGACTGTAAAGCTTTGTATGCAGGGATGAGCAGAAAATATGAATTTATAGAGAATTATACACTTCAGAATCAGAATAATCCTACAGAACAGGTGTTGATCTGCTGCATTAACAGCCTAAGCCTTACAAACCGTAAGCTTGGAATGCTTACAGGTCTATCGTATAAGACGATGCTTCCGGTGGCAATCAAGGTAATGATTGCATCCTCTGTACTTAAGGAAGACAATGAGTTGATTGAAGGATTAAAATTAACCAAAGAAGATATAAAGATTTCCAAAAAATATAATTTATTTACGATTGATCAGTTCATGGAATAACGATTCAGGAGGAAAGAGATGGAATTATATGAAGGACGCCCGGTGAATACAGATGGACGAAAAGAAAAAGAAATCAAAGTATATGATGTGTTGGATGCTGCAGGAATTTCCTATGTCCGCGTAGACCATCCTCCAGTTGCTACGATTGAGGCATGTATGGGAGTAGATGAGGCACTTGGGATCGAGATCTGCAAGAATCTGTTCCTGTGCAACCGCCAGAAGACCGCATTCTATCTGCTGGTAATGCCGGGAAAGAAGTCACTGCAGACAAAGGAATTATCGAAGCAGATTCCTACATCCAGATTGTCTTTCGCATCGGCAGAAGATATGGAAAAATATCTAAATGTTACACCCGGTTCGGCAACCATTATGGGATTGATCTTCGACCCGGAGAACCGTGTACAGCTGCTGGTAGATGAAGAAGTGCTGCAAGATGAAGAATTCGCATGCCATCCTTGTGTGAACACATCCAGTATAAAAATGAAGACAACAGATGTATTCGGAAAATATCTGGAATTGGTACATCATGATTATATAAAAGTTGCGCTGACGGATGGGAATTGATAACTCTACTAGCAGTAGGATGAATTTTTCTATCCGTTATATTATGATTATATTGTATAAGGAGGAGTTTCTATGGTTGATTCAAAAGAAACAGGAAAATTCATAGCCGAATGCCGAAAGAGAAAGCAACTGACACAGAAGCAGTTGGGAGAAAAATTAAATGTAACAGATCGGGCAGTGTCAAAATGGGAAACGGGCAGATCTTTCCCAGATATAGGAATATTGGATAATTTATGCAAAATACTCGATATCAGTGTCAGTGATCTTCTTGCAGGGAAAAAGATTGAGCCAGAACGGTATCAAGAAGAGACTGAAAAAATATTGATTGCATCTATTAGTAATTCACAGCTTTATGGTTTTCAAATTGCTCTCTATATTCTGCAGTTTATGGGGATGGTTATATTTTATATACCATTTATCTCAAAAAAAGATACATTTTTACCGGAATTGAATTTTATTAATGGATTATGTTGGATTGTATGTTTGGTCATACTTTGCTGTGTAGGATATCTTGATAAAAAAATACCTGGCAGAGAGTTTCGGACATCTAATATTTTAATGGAAGGCATTGTAGGAGGACTCTATTTCATAATGCTTATGGGCTTCAATTTTTATAGTTCAGGTGGATTTGAGATGATGAATGAAGGGAGAAATGAAAAAATTAGCGTAATTTTTGTGATTGTTACGGGATTAATTATGGTGATTTTAATTAGAATATTTTTTGCAAAAAATAGACGGCAAGAAATCAACGAGTGGAAAAGATATCGGCAATAGAAAGGGGTGCTTTTGGTGGGTGAAACATCAGAAAATAAACCAAATAAACATATATGCGTAGGTATTCTTGCCCATGTAGATGCGGGAAAGACCACTCTTTCAGAAGGCCTTTTGTATCTCGGTGGAAAGATCAGAGAATTAGGGCGTGTGGATCATAAGAATGCCTATCTGGATACTTATGAACTGGAACGGAATCGGGGAATCACCATCTTCTCGAAACAGGCAGTCCTGGAACTTGGAAAGACACAGGTGACGCTTTTGGACACTCCGGGGCATGTGGACTTCTCGGCAGAGATGGAACGGACATTGCAGGTGCTGGATTATGCAATCCTTGTAATTAGCGGAATGGACGGCGTGCAGGGACATACCCGCACCGTGTGGAATCTTCTGCGGCGTTACCAGATTCCGACCTTCCTTTTTGTAAACAAGATGGATCAGGATGGAACGGATCGGGAACATTTGCTGGATGAATTAAAGCATAGTCTGGATGAAGGCTGCATTGCCTTTGATGATGAGAATGAGATACTATATGAGAATCTGGCAACCTGTGAAGAAGTGGCACTGGATGAATATCTGCAGACCGGAGAACTTCGTGAAGAGACGATTGCCCGATTGATCGTGCAGAGAAAAGCCTATCCATGTTATTTTGGATCAGCATTAAAATTGCAAGGAGTTCAAGCGTTTCTGGATGGAATGGAACGATATACGTTGCCTTATGCAGCGAAGGATTCTGCGCATTCTAAGGAATTTGGAGCAAAAGTGTTTAAGATATCCCGTGATTCGCAGGGGAATCGTCTGACGCACCTGAAGATTACCAACGGAATTCTGAAGGTCAAATCCATGTTATCCAATCATATGTCAGATCATGTAGAGGATGAAGAACGCTGGGAAGAAAAAGTGAATCAGATCCGTATCTATTCAGGAGAAAAGTATGAATTGATACAAGAAGCAGAAGCCGGACGTATCTGCGCGGTGACTGGTCTGAGTCATACCTATCCGGGAGAAGGTCTTGGCATAGAGAAGGAATCTCAGGCTCCGATGCTGGAACCGGTGCTGAATTATCGGATTCTGCTGCCGGAAGGCTGTGATGTACATACCATGTTACGGAATCTTCGGCAGCTTGAGGAAGAAGATCCGATGCTTCGGATCGTATGGAATGAAGAATTAGGAGAGATCTATGCCCAGCTCATGGGAGAAGTGCAGATTGAGATCTTGCAGAGCCTGATTCAGGATCGCTTCCATGTTCTGGTATCCTTTGACACGGGAAATATTGTATATAAAGAAACAATTCGGAATAAGGCAGAAGGTGTGGGACACTTTGAGCCGCTTCGCCATTATGCGGAAGTTCATCTGATCATGGAACCGGGGAAAAAGGGCAGCGGTCTGGTTCTGGATACGAATTGTAGTGAAGATATGCTGGACAAGAACTGGCAGCGCCTGATCATGACTCATCTGGCAGAGAAGGAGCATCGCGGAGTGCTGACCGGTGCTGTGATTACAGATATGAAGATTACGCTGGCAGCAGGACGAGCCCATCAGAAGCACACAGAGGGCGGAGATTTCCGTCAGGCAACCTACCGTGCAGTGCGTCAGGGGCTGATGCAGGCAGAGAGCGTTCTTCTGGAGCCATATTATGAGTTTTGTCTGGAAGTTCCGTCTGAGATGGTGGGACGTGCTATGACGG
This sequence comes from Bariatricus sp. SGI.161, assembly GCF_050313695.1. Classification (NCBI taxonomy): domain Bacteria; kingdom Bacillati; phylum Bacillota; class Clostridia; order Lachnospirales; family Lachnospiraceae; genus Bariatricus; species Bariatricus sp. SGI.161. Next base: position 104,648 of record NZ_JBNPLX010000007.1, on the reverse strand, counting down.
ATATCCAGAAGATGTCCGGCGAATTTCAGCCGCCTCAGCCGCATGGTGAGATGGCGATTCTGACTGGAAGTGCACCGGTAGCAACGATGCGGGATTACCAGAGAGAAGTCAACAGTTATTCCAGAGGCCGTGGAAAGCTGACCTGTACGTTCAGCGGGTATGAACCTTGCCATAATACAGAAGAGGTGATTGAAGCCAGTGGATACGAACCGGACAGAGATCTGGACAATCCGACCGGTTCCGTGTTCTGTTCTCATGGCGCAGGATTCGTAGTTCCGTGGAATCAGGTTCCCGAATATATGCATATTGAAAGCCAGCTGGAGAAGGAAGAGAAGTCGTTGCAGCCAAAGACTGTGAGCCGTTCAGGGAATCCTTCAGACAAGGGAAGAAGCCGCCAGGCGCTTTTAAGTCGTCAGGAAGAGAAAGAATTAGAAGAGATATTTATCCGAACCTATGGAAAAGTAGAGCGCAGGTTAAGCCCTGCGTCCAGAACGGTAAGTGCTGAAAAAGAGAGACATACGAAGAAGAAAGAAGAGATTCAGGAGTATCTTCTGGTAGATGGTTATAATGTTATATTTGCATGGGATGATCTTAAGGAACTGGCAAAGGAGAATATCGAAGCAGCGAGAAATAAGCTGATGGATGTTCTGTGCAATTATCAGGGCTTTAAGAAATGTGTAGTCATACTGGTCTTTGATGCTTATAAGGTGGATGGCTATGCGCTGGAGATCCAGAAGTATCATAATATCCACGTGGTATATACCAAGGAAGCAGAGACGGCAGATCAGTATATTGAGAAGGTCGTTCATCAGATTGGAAAGAAATATCACGTAACGGTTGTTACGTCAGACGGTGTAGAACAGGTCGTTACTCTGGGACAGGGAGGAACATTGATCTCATCCAGGGAATTCCGGGAAGAAGTAGAGATTGTCAGACGCCAGATCCGGGAGGAGTATGAAAGCCGCCGCGAAAGTAATAAGAATTATCTGTTCGACCATATGGATGCCAAGATGGCCGAAGAGATGGAAGATATAAGATTAGGAAGAAAAGAAAGAATAGGAGAAGATTAGTTATGAGTCAGAAAGTATTAGCAGTTGTAGCAGGAAAAGAGATTACAGAAGCAGAAGTGGATGCATTTATCCACAGCCTGCCAAGGGAGCAGCAGGCATATGCATCTAATCCGCAGTTTCAGCAACAGTGCCTGGATCAGGTAATTGCCATCTATGCTTATGCACAGATGGGAGAAGACTTGAAATTAGATGAGACAGAAGAGTTCATAAGAATCATGGAAAATGCGAAGAAGGATGTGTTGGCACAGATGGCCATGGCAGAGATCTTGAAGAAAGTAGAGGTATCCGATGAAGAGGTGAAGGCATATTATGAAGCCAATTCTCGTAAGTTTGCAAAAGGAGAGACAGTTCGTGCAAAGCATATCTTAGTATCTGAAGAAGATACCTGTAATTCGATTCTGGAATCTATTGTAAATGGGGAGAAGGAATTTGAAGATGCTGCCAAAGAATATTCTACCTGCCCGTCAGGACAAAAAGGCGGAGATCTGGGAGAATTCGGAAGAGGCCAGATGGTAAAGGAATTCGAAGATGCAGCATTTGCCGCAGAGATTGGACATGTAGTAGGACCGGTAAAAACTCAATTCGGTTATCATCTGATCAAAGTTGAAGAAAAGCATGAAGCAACGGCAGCACCGCTTGAAGAAGTGAAAGATCAGATCCGTAAGCAGATTATGCAGCAGAAGCAGAACGAAGCTTACAGTGAGAAACTGGCTGAACTGAAAGAAAAGTATTTAGAGAAATAGTATCTGGAATCATAATAAAACTGGGGCAAGGAGTTTATGACAAATCCTTGCCCCAGTTTTATATACCGTTATGCATCCGACATTCCTGTGTTGATTGGAGGGTCATTTAGAATGGGTGCATGTTGACCGGTAATATATGAATAATACCAGCGTAAGTACCAGACACATTCCTTCTGCAAGTGTTGCTGCCATCCAGATACCATTTCCCCCAAGAAGTCTTGTCAGGATCCGGAGACTTATGGCAACAAAGATGAATCCTCTTCCCAGAGAGATGGCCATGGCAGACTTGGGGTATTCGATTGCAGTAAAGAATCCGCCAATAATCACGTTAAACCCACAGAGCAGAAAGGAGTAAGAAAATGTATAAAAGATTCTTACAGAATCGGCCCGAAGTTGTGCTAATTCCGGTGAGATGAACAAGTTTACAAGTGGACTTGCAATCGCCCGGGATATCAGAAAAGCTGCAATGGAAAACACAGTCCCAAAGCAAAGAGCATATTTTAAAAGACGATGATAATTCTGTGGCATCTTCCTGCCATAATGATAGCTGACCAGAGGTTGAATTCCCTGAGCGATACCTGCCATCGACATGACCACAATGGTACTGACGTAGGTGACAATGGTATAGCTTACAATGGATTCTTCGCCTAGATATGCGAGAATCGACTGGTTGAACAGGAAGATGACAATTCCTGCTGAGAATTCTGTGATTCCAGAAGACAGACCGATCTTTATGGTACGCCACATAAGAGACAGAGATGGCGTGAACCTCACCATTTTCATATGGGTCTTGATACTGCAAAAGTGAGTCAGATACAGTAGTACAACACACAGTTGTGAGAGACCTGTCGCAAATGCTGCGCCCCAGACTCCTTTGTGAAAAGCGATGACAAACAGATAATCCAGAATACAGTTGAGAATCGTTCCGGTAGTGACGATAATCGTTGCTTTCATAGGATAACCATCGGTCTTAATCAATACCTCCAGCGAATAAGAACAGATAAAAAAGACGCTGAAGCATGCAATCGTTTTCAGGTATGTCTGGACGTAATCCATGGTGAGTTCCGTTGCTCCCAGGAATAACGCAATCTCTTCGGATTTCCACAGGACGATCCATGTAATCAACAGAGACACAATAATGGCGGTCAGAATATTCTGGGTAAATACTTCCCTTGCTCTTGCATCTTCTTTTTCTCCTAACAGCATGGCAATGATGGTAGAGGAACCTACGGAAAATAATAATGCCACGGAGAAAAGGAAGGTAACGAATGGCATGGCAATATTGACACCGGACAAAGCCAGTTCAGATACTCCTCTGGCAACGAACATGCCATCTATCATCGTGTAAAGTGCATATACCCATTGGGCAACCAGCGATGGAATGATAAAACGAAAGAAATCATGAAGTAATGATTTTCCTTCTAACTTCATAGTAAAACCTCCTTGTTGTATTCTATACTAAACCTTGGTATAATACTAAGGTCAAGTGGAAATGAAAGAAAAAAGGATTTATATGAAGAAATATTTTAAAATCGGAGAGATATCACAGCTATACCATATCGGGGCGGATTCCCTGAGATATTATGAAAAACTGGGAATACTAAAGCCAAAGCGTGGAGAGAATCAGTATCGTCTCTACCGCCTTGACGATATCTGGCGGTTGAATGTTATTCGTGAATTGAGAGAACTTGGCTTTTCCATGGAACAGATTGGGGATTATCTGAAGCATCATACGGTTAGTTCTACGAAAGAACTGTTGATGGAAGAGCTTCATATGATCGAAGAGAAGCAGGAGAAATTAAGGCAACTACAGAAGAATGTAGAAGAACGTATTGAAACTCTTTCAGAATGTGAAGAAAAAGTGCTTGGAGTCGTGCAGTTACAGCAATTGCCAGATCGAAGCTGTTATTATATCGAGAAAGGATATGAGCGGGATGAAGAGATGGATGTGCTGATCAAGCAGCTTCTGAATAAGAACCCCGATAAATCCTATATCATAGGAAGCAATCATATCGGTTCTGTAATCTTGGCAGAAAGTGCAAGGAACCAAAGATGCCGGGAATATGAAGGTGTGTTTATCATAGATACGGAGGGCGATATGGTCATACCGGGCGGAGAATACCTTACCATCAGTTACCGGGGCAATTGCAACCAGAATTATCAGTGTCTCCCCAGGTTGCTTGCTTATGCGAAAGAACATGGGTATCGGATGGTCGGTGATGTGTATGAGATCCTCTGGGTGGATATCCATGTATCTGGAAGAGAAGAAGAACACATTACAGAGTTACAGATTCGGGTTGAGGAGAAGGCACGATTCGATACATGATCTCTGCCAATTCTTCTGGTGATTCTTTAAAACCATTCGAGGACCAGGTAATATAAAGGTTATACAATGCACCGGCAAAAGCCTGAAGACAGTAATAGAGTTCGATGCTGTCTCCTGGGTGATACCAGGTCTCCAGGACATACTGACTGATTGCATTCAGGAGCATATGGCTTAGACCGCTTTTGAAGAGACTGTCAATAAATTCCTGATGTGCTTCAAAGTAAGAAAAACAGTGCAGAAGATTTTCTGAAGAATAGAAATGTTTGTCCAGTGACAGAGATTTTGCTTCCTGCTTGTAATTCATCAAAGCATCTTCCAGATAGGAAGCAAATATATCTTCTTTGGACTGATAATTACGGTAATAAGTCATTCGGGAGACGCCGGCCTTTTCTGTCAGTTCGCAGACCGATATAGCGGATAAAGGTTTTTCCTTTAATAATTGGATCAGTGCGGTAACAATGCATTCCTTTGCAAGGATATTAGATTGATTTTTCCGTTCTTTATTCATGAACAAAACCCCCTGATTTGTAACAGTTATTAGTAATTATCTTGAATTAAAAATTCTGAGATGTTACAATTTGTCACATCTAATTATAAATAGAATGGGAATTTATTTCAAGTTGTAAAAGAATATTTGAAACAGGAGGATATAAGTGGATGAAAACGGCAGTCGTAACAGACAGTAACAGTGGAATTACACAGGAAGAAGCAAAAAAGGAAGGGATATTCATTCTCCCTATGCCAGTCATTGTTGATGGAGTAACGAGATATGAGGGGCAGGATCTTACTCAGGAGATGTTCTATGGAAGCCTCACGAGCGGAATCGATGTCACAACATCCCAGCCTTCTCCGGGGGATGTGATGGATCTGTGGGACAAGGTGTTGTCCGGGGGATATGAAGAACTGGTATATATTCCGATGTCCAGCGGACTGAGTAATTCCTGTGAAACTGCGATTCTCTTGTCCGATGATTATGATGGTAAAGTTCAGGTCGTAGATAATCACAGAATCTCTGTTACGCAGAGAGAAGCTGTTATGGAAGCCGTGAGGCTTGTTGCTGCAGGAACATCTGCGAAGGCAGTCAAAGAAGATCTGGAAGCAAGAGCTTATGATTCTAGTATTTATATTACAGTGGATACATTGGAATATCTGAAAAAAGGCGGCAGAGTCACTCCGGCAGGTGCAGCTATAGGAGCAGTGCTCAATATCAAACCAGTCCTTACTATACAGGGAGAACGTCTGGATGCATTTGCAAAAGTTCGTGGGATGCGTAAAGGAAAGGATAAGATGATCGAAGCTCTAAAGAAAGATATAGAAGAAAGATTTTCAGAGATGGACAGAAGTCGAATAAGGATTGGCACAGCAGGAGCGGGATTGACGGCCGCAGAAGCAGAGGAATGGTGCAGCGAAGTGGAAAAGGCATTCCCATGGGCAGAAGTTTATTATAATCCTTTGTCTATGTGTATTGCAACGCATACCGGACCGGGGGCTATAGGGATCGGATTTAGTATTGTTAAGTAAAGGGACAAAATGATATGTTGTATACAATTCCAGATTATTATCACATGTTTACCTGTACAGCAGATCAATGTGAAGACACCTGTTGTGCAGGATGGCAGATCGTAGTTGATAAGAGATCTTTGCACCGCTATAAGAAAGTAAAGGGGAATTACCGAAGAAAGCTGTTTCGTTCCATAGACTGGAGAAAGGAGACATTTCGACAGTCAGAAGAGAAAAGATGTGCATTCCTGAATAAAGATAATCTGTGTGATATGTATTGCAATCTGGGAAAGGACAGTCTATGTAAAACTTGCCGCCTATATCCCCGCCATGTAGAAGAATTTGAAGGCGTCCGGGAGATTACTTTATCGATGTCCTGCCCAGAAGTGGCAAGGATTCTCTTGTCAAAGGAGGAACCGGTGACCTTTTTAAATTTTGAAAAAGATGGAGAAGAAGAGTACGATGATTATGATCCGTTTCTCTATTCAAAGCTGGTGGAAGGCCGGGAGATTATGGTGAAGATTCTCCAGAACCGTGAGATCAGTCTGGAATTAAGGGCTGGTCTTGTACTCGGGATTGCCCATGATATGCAGGTACGAATCAAAAAGGGCGATATATTTTCCTGTGATGAAGTATTTGCAAAATATCAGACAGAATCGGCACGGGAATTCGTCCGCATGAAGATGGAAGAGGGCAGCAATCATAGAGAACAGAGATACACATGGGCAAAGAACATGTTCGAGCATCTGTATTCCCTGGAATTGCTTCGGGAAGAATGGCTGATACAGTTAAAGGAAACGGAGCATGCTCTGTATACGGCAGGTTCCCTTAGATATGAAGCATTACATCAGGAGTTCCGAAACTGGATGGAGGAAAATATGCCACAGTGGAAGATACAGAGGGAACAGTTACTGGTATATTTTATTTTTACATATTTTTGTGGTGCTGTCTATGATGGACAGGCTTATAATAAGGTGCAGATGTCAGTCACCAGTGTGTTTTTAATTCGGGAAATTCTGTTGTCTCGTTGGATGAAGAATGAGAAGCAATTGGATTTCGAGGATATAGTGAATGTTGTCTATCGATATTCGAGAGAAATAGAACATTCGGATCAGAATCTGGAATTGATGGAGAAAGGAAATAGAACCTATGGATACAGTACAGAAATTATTTACTTTCATTGAGAAGAGTCCCAGCCCATTTCATGCGATTGAAAATATGAAGCAAGAATTAGAGGGGCAGGGTTATATTCAGCTTTTGGAAGGAAGTGCCTGGAAACTGAAAGAAGGCGGCAACTATTATGTGATTCGTAATAGTTCCGCAATCATTGCATTTCGGATTCCTAAGAGAGATTTTCTTGGTTTTCAGATTATGGCAAGCCACAGCGACTCCCCAAGCTTTCGTATTAAGGAGTATCCAGAGATGGAAGTGGAGAACCATTATGTGAAGTTAAATGTGGAAAAATATGGAGGGATGCTCTGCGCTCCCTGGCTGGATCGTCCGCTGTCAGTTGCAGGACGGCTGGTTATCAGGGAGGGGAATCGTCTTGTTACGAAGCTGGTCAATGTGGACCGTGACTTATGCATGATTCCGAATCTTGCAATCCACATGAATCGAGAAGCCAATGAAGGCTATAAGTACAATGCCCAGAAGGACATGCTTCCGCTGTATGGTTGCGAATCAGCCAAAGGGACCTTCATGGCGCAGGTCGCAGAGGCGGCAGGTGTGGAGGAAGAAGACATTGTTGGAAATGATCTGTTCTTATATAACCGTATGAAAGGAAGTGTCTGGGGAGCATCCGAAGAATATATTTCGATTGGACGTCTGGATGATCTGCAGTGTGCATTTGCATCTTTGCAGGCATTTCTGCAGGCAACAGATGGCGAAAGTATTCCAGTTCATTGCGTGTTCGACAATGAAGAGGTTGGAAGTAGCACGAAGCAGGGAGCCGGATCGACATTTTTATTCGATACACTTCTTAGGATTAATGAAAGCCTTGGGAGGACATCCGGTCAATATCGACAGGCTCTGGCGTCCAGTTTTATGTTATCTGCTGACAATGCTCATGGCGTGCACCCGAATCAGCCGGATAAGGCCTGCCCGACGAACCGGCCTTATCCGAATGGTGGAGTTGTGATAAAGTTCAGCGCCAATCAGAAGTATACGACCGATGGAATGGCAGCAGCAATCTTCACACAGCTCTGTGAGAGGGCGAAAGTTCCATATCAGACCTATGTGAACCGATCGGATATCCTTGGAGGCTCTACACTCGGAAACATATCGGGAACCCAGGTAGCTGTCAATACGATAGATATTGGATTAGCACAGCTAGCAATGCATTCTCCTTATGAGACCGGCGGAGCGAAAGATACGGATTATCTGATCAGGGTTGCTAAGGAATTCTATCAGTCATCAGTTGTGGAAACCGGTTCGGGAGAATATACAATGGAATAGTGAGAGAAGAATTACAGCTTCATCATTCCGGACATAATGCATCCACCTCTGGCGCCGCAGGATAGTACTTCGGATAACTGCTGTGCATCTGGATGTACTCCGCCAATAGCATAGACAGGTATGTCTACACTCTGGCATACCTGTCTTAAAAAATCTGTTCCTCTTGGGGGCAGATTTTTTTTACAGTCAGTGGCATAGATATGACCGGCTGTCAGATAAGTAGCGCCAAGTACTTGGGCTTTTTTAGCATCTTCGACGGAATGGACAGAGGTGCCGATGACAGAAAAGTGCTTAAGAATGGCAGGCTGGTTCTGCTGGTAATCCTGAAGCAGATGAAGCGGCAGATGGATGGATGTGCAGTGCAGTTCATGTGCAATTTCCGGAAAGCTATGGAGAATGCAGGGAACATGATTGGCGTTACAGATATCCATTATCTCATGCGCCAGTACACGGTATTCTTCTTCCGGAAGATCCTTTTCCCTTAAGATTACTGCTTTCGGATGTAAGCGGCAGATCCGCGCAATCTGTTCCGGCAATGGCCGGGAGCAGATCGTGCGGTTGCTGACTGCGATGATATTCTGATATATATTTTCTCCTTTATACATATACATAATCATTCATGACTGGCTGGAGATCATGCTCCAGAAGCGCGTTGTATACTTCATCAACGGATCTTCCGTCAGAGATCTCGAACTGGTCGTCTCCTTTTTCTTCAATCTCATCGACATGGCTGCCGATTCCGGTGCTGACACCGGCAGATATCTTGGTGGCCGCAATATTTACCAGATTGTCACGGACACGGGCACATTCACGGGTGGATACAGTGATGCTTGCAAATGGCATGAAGAGCCGGTAAGCACATACCACCTGAAGAAGCTGAGGTTCGTGAACATCTTTTGGATTGATGCGGTCATTATTAATGATCGGACGAAGTCTTGGACAGGAGAATGCAATCTCTGCATGAGGGTATTTGCGCTGCAGAAGATATGCATGATATCCGGTAGCAAATGCATCCTTGCGGAAGTCATCCAGACCAAGAAGTGCAGCGAATCCGACTCCTCGCATGCCACCCTTTAAGGCACGTTCCTGTGCATTCAGACGATAAGGGAAGATCCGCTTATGTCCGGCAAGATGAAGCGTCTCGTATTTGTCTGAATTATAGGTTTCCTGGAATACGGTCACATAATCGGCACCGCATTCGTGAAGGTATGCATATTCATCAGAGTTCATCGGATATACTTCGAGGCCGATGACCTTGAAGTATTTTCTTGCGATCTTGCAGGCTTCTCCAATGTATTTTACATCAGACATTTTACGACTTTCACCGGTCAAAATCAAGATTTCCTGAAGACCTGTCCTGGCAATGGCAGCCATCTCCAGTTCAATCTCTCGGTCGTTTAATTTGGCGCGGTTGATTTTATTGTGACAGTTAAATCCACAGTAGATGCAGTAGTTTTCGCAATAGTTGGCAATATAAAGGGGCGTAAACATATTGACACTGTTGCCAAAATGCTTTCTTGTCTCCTTCCGTGCAGCCTGTGCAATCTCTTCCAGAAGTGGAAGTGCAGCAGGAGAAAGAAGAGCTTTAAAATCTTCCGGTGTCCGATTATCTCTGGCAAGAGCCCGTCTTACGTTGGCTTCTGTATATTGGTCATAATCATATTGATTCATCTCAGAGATGACTCGGTCCATAACATCAGATTCTAATATTTCCATATCAGGAAGATAGGTCATATGATCGATCCGGTTTTTCTTCTGATCTTCCAGTATCTCTTCACTTAAGATACTTTCATTTACGTGTTCATCCTTCATCTGTACTCCTCCTTAATCCTGTAAGAATCCGGTCAGCGGGGAAGAAGCACTGGCGCCTTTTTCAATCGTCCGTCCAAGACCAGACAGATATGCACTTCTTCCGGCCTCGATTGCTTTTTTAAATGCTTCTGCCATTACCGGAATGTCACCGGCAGTGGCAATGGCAGTATTAGCCATGACTGCAGAGGCACCCATCTCCATAGCTTCACAGGCCTGAGAAGGGCGACCGATACCGGCATCTACAATAATTGGAAGATCAATCTCGTCAATTAGAATCTGGATGAAATCTTTGGTGCAGAGCCCCTTGTTGGAACCGATTGGAGAGCCAAGCGGCATAATGCAGGCAGCGCCGGCGTTTGCAAGGTCTCTGGCAGCATTCAGATCCGGATACATGTATGGCATTACTACGAATCCCTCTTTTGCCAGGATCTCCGTAGCTTTGATGGTCTCATAGTTATCTGGCAGCAGATATTTGGAGTCGTGGATAACTTCGATCTTCACAAAGTCTCCGCAGCCGACTTCACGGGAAAGACGGGCAATACGGACTGCTTCTTCTGCATTTCTGGCTCCGGAAGTGTTGGGCAGGAGTGTTACATTATCCGGGATATAATCCAGGATATTAGCAAGCCCACCTTCGTTTGCACGGCGAAGTGCCAGTGTGATAATCTGTGCTTCTGCCTTCTCGATGCAGGCTTTTACAAGTTCTAAGGAGAATTTCCCGGAACCCAGGATAAAGCGGGAAGTAAATTCATGTCCGCCTAGGATAAATTTATCGTCATTCTGATTCATAGATGTGTCCTTCTTTCTTTGATTATTCATAGTTTTCGATGTTTTTTTTGAAGATTACACGCTGGTTTCGCCCAGAAGGAGTCGTGTAATCATATTTGCTTCGTGGGCGGCACAGATAGCAACCCGCGGAGCCATGAGTCCATTTCCGGCAGAAGGTTCGGTGGTCTCATCCCCACAGAGATAGAAGTTGGAAGTGACCTTCCGGGTGCGGATGGAATTACTGTTTCCATATCCTGCCATACCGGAACCGGATACCAGCTTCTTTTCAGGAAAATGTTCCAGGATTCCATTGACCAGCAAAGCCTTGGCCTCCGGACGGTCGAAGGCTTCGCAGATAATAGAATCATTCTGAAATAATTCCGGCAGATTCTCTTCTGTGACTTTTACACAGTCTGTGCGGATATCCAGGTAGGGATTGATCCGCAGAAGCTGTGGTTTAAGAGCATCGGTCTTATACATACCGATATGCTCTGTAAAGTATTGCTGACGGTTCAGATTCGTAATGTCTACGACATCAAAATCAATCAGATGCAAGTGTCCGACGCCGATACGGGCCAGTGCAAATGCAACATTAGATCCAAGTCCGCCAAGACCTGCAATGGCAACTCTTCCCTGAGACAGTAATTCCTGAACCTGTGGGGAATGACGCTCATTGAGTGCTTCATAGATCTGCTCTTTTGTAAGTTGTTTCATATTCTAGCCCCCTCCTACAAAACTTACCACTTCCAGTTTGTCTCCATCTTTCAGTGTAACGGCAGCATAATTCTTCTTAGGAAGAATCTCGCCGTTCATCTCTACGGCAATCCGTTCAATCCGATACTGGTTCTGAGCCAGATATTCGGCAACGGTGATAGGCTTTTCCAGTGAAACAGCCTGTCCATTTACTGTGATCATGTGTGTCTCCTTTCCCGGCAGTCATAAGTGATCGGATATAAAAAAGAGTTCACAAAGTAATACACCCGTGGTGGTGCACCCCTTCATGAACTCTCGCTCACTCTCAACTTTACCGTATTCTGTTTTTAAGATAAGGCCTTCTGTATAAAAAAAGAGAGATACCAAAGCATCTCCCGCATTTTTATTCGATACGTTCCTACGTTGGCATTATCCAAATCAGGTATATGGGTCGAAGTTCTCAACTTCCTCTCAGCCTAGTACATAAGCTCCCCGTTTCTATTTACAGATTTTAGTATAGGAAAATATTAAAAAAAAGTCAACCAATTTTGTGAAAATAATGATTTTACATAGATTTAACAATTCCCCGATTCTGTTTTTACAAAAGAGGAGTACGCTGAATAACGTAAAATAGGAGGAAACATGCATGAGAGTAAAAAAATTATTATTGGTTTTACTTGCAGCAAGTATTGTGATCGGCAGCACTGCCTGTCAGGACAGCAGTGAGTCTCAGGATACTGTAAAAGTAGAGGGGCTGGATGTACTGGGAGAGATACAGGTGATCTCCAGAGAAGAAGGTTCCGGTACAAGGAGTACATTTGCGCAGCTTGCAGATTTTCAGGCAGAATCAGAAGATCAGGCGGATCAGACACGGACAGACGCACAGATTGCCGGTAATGCAGAAGAAGTGATAGATATGGTAAGCGATGATGATGCGGCAATTGGCTATGTATCAGAGGGCTCGATACAGGAAGCAGAAGGGATGAAGCAATTGAAAGTGGAAGGAATTGCGGCAGATGCCGGAGATAAAAAGTATCCTCTGAGCCGTTCCTTTTATCTGGCATATGTAGGAGAGCTAAACGAGGTAGAAGAGGATTTCCTGACTTATATTCACGGTGCAGGGCAGGAGATTGTAGGGGAGAATTATGAAACGGTAGCGAAGAGCAGTACGTTTCTGTCGAATAAGGCCGGCGGAACGATTACCATAAATGGATCTACTTCTGTTGCACCACTTATGGAAGAACTGGCAGAAGCCTATATGTTGATTAATCCGAATGCAAAGATTGAGATTGAACAGTCTGATTCTACAGAAGGATTGAATCAGGCGATGTCCGGAAAGTGTGATTTTGGAATGGCCTCCAGAGACTTAAAAGATTATGAGGCAGAATTACTTGATTATGAAATCATTGCCAATGACAATATTGCAGTCATTGTAAATGAACAAAATCCACTGGAAGATATATCATTAGATACATTAAAGAAAATCTATATTGGTGATATCAATGAGTGGAAAGAGTTAAATGAAGCTAGATAGAGTATGAATAATCAGAAAATGTTCCTATAGATTCAAATACAAGTTCATAAGATAGAAGGAGATTAAGATGGATAGTAAAGTACAGATAGTCTTTGGCCTGTTAGGCGGACTGGCAATATTTATTTATGGGATGAATATGATGAGCGAATGCCTCCAGAAAGCGGCAGGAGAGAAGATGAAAAGCATTCTTGCAATGCTTACGAAGAACCCGGTGCTTGGAGTGTTAGCCGGAGCATTGACAACAGCGGTACTTCAGAGCAGTAGTGCGACAACAGTCATGGCAATTGGATTCGTCAGCGCAGGACTTATGAATCTGCCGCAGGCAATCTCAATTATTCTTGGTGCCAATATCGGAACTACAATGACAGCGCAGATCATTGCATTTAAGATCAGCGATTACATATATGTAATTATCTTTCTCGGATTTATTATTTCCTTTATTGCAAAATCAGAAAAAGCAAAAAGCATTGGCCAGACTCTTTTTGCATTTGGTCTGTTATTCCTCGGAATTGAGACCATGGGAGATGTCATGAAACCACTTGCATCCAGTCCGGTATTTACCGATATGATCGGAAAGGTTGCAGATATCCCGATTCTTGGCGTTGCAGTGGGTACCCTGATGACATTAGTCGTGCAGAGCAGCAGTGCCACGATTGCGGTACTTCAGAACTTCGCTTCGCAGGCAGGACCAGATGGAGTGACCAGTATCCTTGGCCTTACCGGTGCCATTCCGATTCTTCTTGGCGATAATATTGGTACAACAATTACGGCATTACTTGCCAGTGTAGGCCAGCCAAAAGATGCCAAGAGAACAGCAGTTGCACATTGTATCTTCAATATATCAGGATGTCTTCTGTTCATCTGGTTTATCAATCCATTTGCCAAATTTGTGCAGATGATATCTCCAAAAGGATCAGAAGTGGAAGTAATCTCCCGGCAGATTGCCAATGCACATACGACGTTTAACTGTGTAATGACATTGATCTGGATTCCGCTGATCTGGCTGATGGTCAAGATCGTAATGCGCATTGTACCGGATGGAAAGAAAGAGCTCCGTGATCCGGCAGAACCATTGTATCTGGATGAAAAACTGGTCAGCCAGCCGACAGCAGCATTACAGCTTGTTGCAAAAGAGGTGGTTCACTGCGGTGAAGTGGTCAGAGCAATGCTTCAGGATACATCTAAGGCAGTAAAGAAAGAGGAAATGCCGCTTTTGGAGAGCGTATTTGAAAAAGCATCTATTGTAAGCAATCTGAATGAGAGAATTACGGAATATCTGGCAGACTTGTTCTCTGCCGGTGTACTGACAGAAGAACAGGCAACTCAGACGGCAGGAATTATGTATGTCTTAAGCGATATTGACCGTATGGGATCCTTGTGTGAGGATGTTGCAGAAGGCATTAGAGATAAGATAGAAAAGAAATACAAATATTCTAAAGATGCCATGAAAGATCTGGAGAAGATTCTGAATATGATAGAAAGTATGTATTCAGAGGCAATGCAGGCGATGACCACAGGCGATCTGGAGAATGCCAAGAAGATTCTTAAGAAGAAAGAAAAAGTGATTGAACTTGATATCAATATGAGAAAAGGCCATATGACCAGAGTTGGAAAGGGCAAATGTGCGGCCAACCTTACGGCGCCATTTAACCAGATTCTGCACAGCATTGATCGTATGAGTAATAGTTGTATGAATATTGCAGATGCAGCCCTGGGACAGGTAGATCTGAATTATTTCATCAATGTAACAGCAAATGGAGAGGATATGAAGGCCTGATGATGATATTGGCTCTGGGAGAGACTTTAGAAAGTATCGATGAAAACCAATTAATACAGGAAAACAAACAGGCAGTAATTATCACATATTCCCGGCATGCGAAGGAAGCCATGTCGCTTGCCGGGATGATATACGAAGGTGATATCAATCTGTCAGAAGTATGTTTTTGTAAGATCGAGACCCAACAGGAATGTCTGGCAGGGTCTCTTTGCATACCCAAATTACTGGACGTTCTGGGCAGCAGATATCGAATCCTCTTCTTCATTAATCAACGCCATATTGTGATCATCGATGATGATGACTTTGCCAGACGGTTGATCGTGAGGATTCGGAGAAGTAAGTCTAGGCAAGGCAACACCAAAGAACGATTTATCTATAATTTCATCACGCAGTTCATGAGCAGAGACCTGGAACTTCTGGGACGCTATGAGCGTCTGATTATGACAATGGAAGAAAAAGTCCTGGAAGGAAAGACCGAAGGGTTCCAGAATGAGATTATACCAATTCGCAAGGAACTCCTGACTTTGCGGGGATATTATGATGAATTGATGGATATGGGAAAGGAATTGGAAGAGAATGAAAATGGATTCTTTGCCAAGAAGCAGCTGCGCTACTTTGGAACCATCGCCGACCGTGCAGACCGACTGATGGGAAGAACAGCGCATCTTCTGGAATATGCACAACAGGTAAGAGATGCCTATCAGTCTCAGGTAGATGCCGAACAGAATAAAAATATGCAGTTTTTAACCGTGGTATCGACCATCTTCTTCCCACTGACACTGATCACTGGATGGTTTGGAATGAACTTCAAAGACATGCCAGGCCTGGAACATGGATATCCCGGCGTCTGTGTGCTTAGTCTTATTGTAGTTGTATTCTGCATCCTGTTCTTCAAGAGAAAGAAGATGTTGTGAAGAGGGAATCTTGGTGGTTGGGGGCCGAATTCTCCGCCAACTACCGGCGGGGATTTCCAAGAAGCGTAAGGGGGGGAGCGGAATCCCTTCCCGGATGAGATGTTCCTGCGATTGAGAATGTCAGGCGCGAGGGGTGGATGGAGGGTTTGTAATCCGTCTGGACAAGCGATAGAAGCCGTTACAGAAAAAAGAGTGATAATTTTGTATGAAGATTTGGTTTCAAACCAAATCTGAAAAGGCTGCTGAGCCTCGAAATCATCAAGATTTCGGGGTGAATCAGCCTGGTTGCAAAATTATCACTCTTTTTTCTGTTAAGGATTCTTAGCGAAGGGCATCGGATTACAAATCATCCATCCACCCCTCGCGCCGTACACTCTCAATCAAAAAACAATCTCATCCAAGATTCCCCTAGTGGATCTCACTGTGAAGCTTCTGCAGGGATTGCACTTCTCCGTTGCCATGTTCTTTTACATAGCGGATACCTTTTGCGGTGGCTCTTGCGGCGGCAATTGTAGTCATATAAGGAATCTTTGCCTTGATTGCAGCTTTTCTCAGGTAGCTGTCATCATGGATACTGTCCTTGCCGACCGGAGAGTTTACGATCAGGTCAATCTTTCCGTTGGTGATCATATCCAGAATATTCGGACGGCCTTCGTATAATTTCTTTACTTTTTCTGCCTCGATTCCGGCAGCACGAATCAGTTCATAGGTGTTGCCGGTGGCAATGATCTTGAAGCCGTCATCTGCGAAGCTCTGAGCAATCTCAACAACTTCTGCTTTGTCCTTGCGGTTTACGGAGATCAGAACAGTGCCTTCCAGTGGAAGCTTGGATTGTGCAGCTTCCTGAGCCTTGTAGAATGCTTCCCCATAGTAAGAAGACAGTCCTAATACTTCGCCGGTAGATCTCATCTCTGGTCCTAATACAGGATCTACTTCCTGGAACATATTGAATGGGAAGACCGCCTCCTTCACTCCATAGTATGGAATGCTTTGTTCTTTTAAATTTGCCACAGGTGACGGACGTCCGGTAAGTTCAGATGTAATAATGTCGGTGGCAAGCGGCACCATGCGGATATTGCATACTTTAGATACCAGTGGTACAGTACGGGATGCACGTGGGTTTGCTTCCAGAACGTATACTTTTCCTTTTTCAATTGCATACTGCATGTTCATCAGACCTTTGACATGCATTTCTTCTGCAATCTTTCTGGTATACTCTTTAATGGTCTGTACATTTTCTTCGGAGATGTGTACAGATGGAATGATGCATGCGGAATCACCAGAATGTACGCCGGCAAGTTCAATGTGTTCCATGACAGCAGGAACGAAGGCATGGTTACCGTCACTGATAGCATCGGCTTCGCATTCCAGTGCGTGGTTCAGGAAACGGTCGATCAGGATCGGACGGTCAGGGGTTACGCCGACGGCAGCTTTCATGTAGCCTTCCATGCTTTCATCGTCATATACGACTTCCATTCCACGTCCGCCGAGAACGTAAGAAGGACGAACCATGACAGGGTATCCGATTTCTTTGGCAATTGCGAGTGCTTCATCTACGGTTGTTGCCATGCCGGATTCAGGCATCGGAATCTCCAGTTTATCCATCATCTCACGGAACAGATCACGGTCTTCTGCCAGATCAATGACAGAAGGAGAAGTTCCAAGAATCTTTACGCCGTTCTTCTCAAGCTCTGAAGCAAGGTTCAGAGGAGTCTGTCCACCGAACTGTGCAATGACGCCGACTGGCTGCTCTTTTTTGTAGATGCTTAATACATCTTCTAAGGTTAATGGTTCAAAATACAGCTTATCAGAAGTATCGTAATCTGTAGATACTGTCTCAGGGTTGCAGTTTACGATAATCGTTTCAAATCCTAATTTCTTAAGGGCCAGAGATGCGTGTACGCAGCAGTAGTCGAATTCAATACCCTGACCGATACGGTTTGGTCCGCCGCCAAGGATCATGATCTTTGGATTGTCTGTCTTGACCGGATTCTTATCTTCTGCATTATAGGTAGAATAGTAGTAAGCGCTGTCAGGAGTTCCGCTGACATGGACACCTTCCCATGCTTCTTCTACGCCAAGTTCGATGCGTCGGTTACGTACGTCTTCTTCCGGGATATCCAGGATCTGGCTTAGATATTTGTCAGAGAAGCCATTTTTCTTGGCGGAAATGAGCATCTCATCAGAAGGCAGGCTTCCTTTGTGTGCAACGAGTGCTTCCTCTTCTTCAACGAGTTCTTTCATTTGTTCAATGAAATAAGTCTTTACCTTTGTAATATCGAAGATTTCTTCAACAGTGGCACCTTTACGCAGTGCTTCGTACATAATGAAATGACGGTCACTGGAAGGAGTGATCAGCATCTGTAAGAGTTCTTCCTTGCTCTTCTGGTCATAATCTTTGGCATGTCCAAGACCATAACGTCCGGTTTCCAGGCTGCGGATGGCTTTCTGGAAAGCTTCTTTGTAGTTCTTTCCAATACTCATGACTTCACCGACAGCACGCATCTGGGTACCAAGCTTGTCTTCTACACCTTTGAATTTTTCGAATGCCCAGCGGGCGAATTTAATAACAACATAGTCACCGTCTGGTACGTATTTGTCCAGAGTACCGTATTTTCCACAAGGGATATCCTTCAGAGTCAATCCACAAGCCAGCATTGCGGATACCAGAGCAATCGGGAAACCAGTTGCCTTGGAAGCCAATGCAGAAGAACGAGAAGTTCTTGGATTGATCTCGATAACTACGATTCGGTCAGTTACTGGATCATGAGCAAATTGTACATTCGTTCCGCCAATGACCTGTACAGACTCTACAATCTTATACGCCTGTTCCTGCAGCTTTTTCTGACATTCTTCTGAGATGGTAAGCATTGGAGCAGAACAGAAAGAATCTCCGGTATGCACACCCAGTGGGTCAATATTTTCAATAAAGCATACGGTGATCATATTATTGTCAGCATCGCGAACCACTTCCAGTTCAAGTTCTTCCCAGCCAAGGATGGATTCTTCCACCAGAACCTGCCCTACCAGACTGGCTTGAAGACCTCTGGCACAGACTGTTTTTAATTCTTCTTTATTATATACAAGGCCACCGCCTGCACCACCCATGGTATAGGCCGGACGAAGAACGACCGGATATCCAAGTTCATCAGCAATATCAAGGGCCTCTTCAACACTGTAAGCGACTTCGCTTCTTGCCATCTCAATACCAAGAGCATTCATAGACTTCTTGAATTCAATACGGTCTTCCCCTCGTTCGATGGCATCTACTTGAACACCAATAACTTTTACATTATATTTATCAAGAATTCCCTCTTTAGCAAGCTCGGCACACAGATTTAGTCCAGATTGGCCTCCAAGATTAGGAAGCAGCGCATCTGGCCGTTCTTTGGCGATAATCTGTTCCAAACGTTCCACATTCAACGGCTCGATGTAAGTAACATCTGCCATCTCAGGATCTGTCATGATGGTCGCAGG
The DNA here is from genome assembly GCF_050313695.1 of Bariatricus sp. SGI.161. NCBI lineage: Bacteria > Bacillati > Bacillota > Clostridia > Lachnospirales > Lachnospiraceae > Bariatricus > Bariatricus sp. SGI.161. Next base: position 85,580 of record NZ_JBNPLX010000007.1, on the reverse strand, counting down.
ATTGGAATTCACCAATACGATCTCATAGCCCAGTTTACGTAATGCTTTGCAAGCCTGTGTCCCTGAGTAATCAAATTCGCAAGCCTGTCCAATGATGATCGGTCCGGAACCGATAATAAGTACTTTGTGAATATCTGTTCTCTTTGACATTTGTTTCCTCCTCAATATGACATACTGTTTTATCTTTTTCTATTATATAGGAGAATTGAAAAAAGGAAAATGAAAATTTATAGAAAAGATGTATTTCTTGCTTTTTTATAACAAAAGTCCTATATTATTAAGAGACAAAAAAAGGAGATTAGAAAATGACATCATTATTATTAGTTGTAATATATCTGGCTTTTATCAGTCTTGGATTACCAGATGCGCTTCTGGGATCAGCATGGCCAACAATGTACCAGGAATTGGGAGCATCGGTATCCTGGGCAGGAAGTGTATCTATGATCATATCGGCAGGAACGATTATTTCAAGTCTTGCAAGTGATCGTCTGACCAGAAGACTTGGGGCGGCAAAGGTTACGACAATCAGTGTATTTATTACAGCGGTTGCTTTATTTGGCTTTTCAGTAAGCCATGCTTTCTGGATGCTGTGTCTATGGGCGATTCCTTACGGACTGGGAGCAGGAAGTGTGGATGCTGCGTTAAATAACTTTGTAGCACTTCATTATCCTGCAAGGCATATGAGCTGGCTGCACTGTATGTGGGGCGTTGGTGCCAGTATAGGGCCAATCATTATGGGATGGACCATTACCGGAGGGCTTCGCTGGAATGGAGGATATCGCATTATCTCGCTGCTGCAGATTATTCTGACTGCTATATTGATAATCAGTCTTCCATTATGGAGAAAGAAATCGACAATACATTCAGGAGAAAGTACAGAATCAGAAGGGCAGTCTCCTCAACATCTGACATTTTCACAACTGCTTAAGAGAAGCGGAGTGAAAGAAGTTATGGTATGTTTTTTCTGTTATTGTGCATTAGAGACTACAACAGGAATGTGGGCTGCGAGTTATTGCACGTTAAACCGAGGAATTTCAGCAGAACAGGCAGCAAGATATGCCAGCCTATTTTATATTGGAATTACCGTGGGAAGATTCGTATGTGGTTTTATTACTTTGAAGGTGAATGACCGGAACATGATTCGAATGGGGCAGGCTCTGATTGTATTAGGAGTTTTGTTGGTGATCCTGCCTCTGAGTCAAGAGCTTTTACTGGCAGGGTTGGTGGTCATAGGATGTGGATGTGCACCAATCTATCCATCCATTATTCATGAAACGCCGCAGAATTTTGGAGCGGATTTGAGCCAGTCTATTATTGGCGTGCAGATGGCTTCGGCGTATACGGGTACTTGCCTGGTCCCGCCAATCTTCGGCTTAATTGCACAGTATATTGATGTTGCTTTATACCCATACTTTTTAGCTGTGATATTGGTTCTTATGATTGTGATGTCAGAAAAGCTCCATATTGCAACGAGCCGTAAAGTATAGTTATTATGATCTTGCAAGATGTAGTCAGATAGACATAAGTTGGATAAAGTTGTTAGGATAATAAGGAGAAATATTATGACATTAGAGGAAGTTCGAAAAGAAATTGATGCGATAGATTCACAGATGAAACCGCTGTTTCTGAAGCGTATGGAGTGCTCCAGGCATGTGGCAGAGGCAAAAGCTAAGACTGGGGGCGATGTGTTTTCTAAGGTCAGAGAAGATGAGATTATCAATAAGCGCGCAGCTGATGTGGATGCAGAAGTTCGGGAAGAGTATGTAGCATTCTTGCAGCATCTTATGAGTGTCAGCAGAAGATATCAGTACGGGATTCTGATGGGGATGCAGGATCATGTTCTGGAAGAAGTTCTGAGAACAGCAGGTCTGGATGCAAGAGAGGAACATCATCAGGTGGAAGTTGCTTTTCGCTGCAAGCGCACCGTGGGCAATGTCAATCTGTTCTTGAATATGGCAAACCTGAATAAAATAGACATCTGTCACATGAATTTTGAGACGATAGATGATGAACAGACTGTAACGATGACGCTTTGCGGCAATGTCAGAGAAAGCAATATGAAAAGATTAATCTGCCAGATGGGAAAAGAGGCAGAAGACTTCCGAATACTAAGATTAAAATAAGAGAGAATAACAGCGAAAACCCGTTAACCTTATCGGCTAACGGGTTTCGTTGTTGTTATAGTTATCTAAAAGGAATGAGAGTAAAGTGCGGCACCTGGTATTCAATCCAAGGTGCTTTTACTTTGTGAGGGGGGAGATAGTTGATGTGTTCTTCAACTATCTGTACTAAAGTATAAAGTATAAATGTGTCTAAAGTATGTTAAATCCCTTAAAGAAATCGAAAATTTCTTAAGAAGAAATTAAATTTTATAATAATCAAGTTATCTGTGTGTTTTACATAAAAAGTGTCTAAACCCCTTTGTTTTCAAGCGTTTCAATGATTTATAATCATATTATATCGAAACTAAAAAATACGAATAAAAATGAACCGTTAGTGACACGTTAGTGACATACTTCTATCTTCTCAATTTGTTTTCTTAACTCTTCTAAGTCTCGGTGTCGGTATACCTTATTTGTTACATCCTGAAAAGCATGTCCGAGCATCGTTTTCTTATCGTTTTCATTTACTCCGTATTTATCACAAAGCATCGAGAATGTGTGACGGCAGTCATGCGGAGTATGTTTTTCAATGCCAAGAAGATCCAGGGTTTCATACATGGACTCACGGAATTTTTTGACCCCTTCAGGAAGATAACGCCCATGCGTATTCAAGCACCTTTCTACGAGATGCAGAATTGCGCTGTGGATTGGGACGATACGATCTTTTCCGGCTGCAGTCTTGACACCGCCTTGGAAGAAATTGTCCTTTAGATTTGTTTTTATATCAAGATAAGCAGAAATTCTGAAACCTGAATAGCACATGATCAGTATCATCGCCACAGTATCGTTTTCCTGATTTTTCCATAATGTTTGCAGATCAGAGTCTGTGAAAGGTATCCCATGCTCATCATCATCTTCTTGGTTAATCTTTACGAATTTCGAATAATCTTTATCTACAAGATTATTTGCTCCTGCGTAGGCATACATTTGATGATATAGTGTTATAATCAATTCAAGAGACGCATGCTTTAGAGGGCAATTATCTATTACTTCCTGCAGGTCGTTCGTTGTAAGTGAATGAAACGATTCATTGTGTAATGATTTACAGTTCTTATAAGCAGCTCGCATGCCCTGCTCCATTGCGCTCTTTTTCTCTTTATGGTTGTACGGTTTTTGGAATTTCCATAGATAATACTCCTGATAGATGTCGGAAAACGTCTTCTGATCAGCCACCTCGCGCTGGCTCTGATTATATTTTGAAAGAATTCCAATGATCTGCTTCTTCAGCTCTTCGGAATCTGATGATAGTTCCTTTTCCCGTCCTTCGTAATATTCACCGTTCTTATACCATGTAAGAACTGTAAACCCTTTATACCAGTCGTCTACATAGCAGATTGCTTTTTGCTGTACCGGTTTTCCATTTTCATCAAATTCTTTCACTGGAGGGTAAACCCCAAAAGGATTCGTCCTGTTCTTCCCAGAAAGCCGCTTGATGGAGCCGTATCCATTTGGGAGCTTTGGGTATTTCTTTCTTCTTGCCATATCAGTATCCTCCTTAAAAATGGGTATAAAAAATACACCTGTACAGGTGCCAAAGGATTGTGATATAATAACTTTGTTCGGAAGCTATATTGTGTCCTAGGCACCGTATAGTAAAGTCGTCCTTGCTGGTATCCGGTAAGGGCGCATTTTAATTGTGTAACGTAAAAGACCTCGTATTACTACGAGGTCTTCACATAATAAACTAATATCTTCTTTGATGCCCTTAAGGCGATGTTAGAAAAGAAATAATCTCTTCTGTTAGTTTATTATAGATTATATTATGCTCGTAGTCAATCAGTTTATTACGGAAAATCGAACCGTTTTTTCAGAATAATCAAAACAAACACCTAAAAAATGTACAAATCTTTCATTTTTTGATTGATTTTTTCCATACTCTCTTCTGAAAGGGATATTCCAGAAAGAACACCTTTTAAATTGCGAGGGTCAAATATTCGTATTTTACTGATAGTCGTAATTTGATTTACAAGTGCGATACTACCTTCTTTCATGCAAGAGATTTCCTCACCTATTTTTGAAAGATATTCTTGTTGTTCAAGATTATGTTTTTCCTTTTCCTTCCATAGCTTTTCGATTTTCTCTGTTGCTGATAAATATTTTTCGGCATTCGCAAGTTCTTTTTCTTTTGCTTCTAAAGTTTCTTTATGTTCGTAATTTTTAAGAGACTCCCCAGCTAAATCTACTAATGTTGAAAAAGCTGCAATGGCTTCACGAATTTCGTTCTGTTCATCTTTCAAAGCCTTTGATGTAGTGTCATATTTTAATTTTAATGATTTATACAACTCATTTCCAAGTTCAACACTATTTTCATGTATTTTTTTGTCAGCTTTGACTGATGTAAGTGGTATCACAGTAACAACTGGAGAACTATGGTCGTTTTTATTATCAAGCACAATACCATAGTGAAGACCTCCGTACTCACTTCCTATATTGAATCCAAAATTTAGCTTTACTATATTTCCTCTTTTATAGGCTATGTTTTTTGTTGGATCGAACTTCTCTTCAAAACTTATCATTCGAACATAATCTTTAATCCAATACGAAATTAGATTTGCTTTCTTCAAATGTTTTTCGCTGGGATCATTTATAAAGCGCTCAAGCATCTTGTTCAACGTTTTTATGGCGTCTTTCTTGTTCTGAATTACATCTTCTTTTGTATATTCTTTTGGCATTATTATCACCTTCTTTCGTGTTTTTTTGAAAAGGCAGCTTTTATAATCGCTGAAGCGGTTATATCGTTAATTGTCACCCGGTACCGAAGCACCGGGTGTTTTTCCGTCTCTGCTGCCTCTGGGGACGGTTCTTGACATTGTAACTATAAATAATCGTCCTAATCTTTGTCAGGGAGCAGGATGGCTATTTTCTATGTGTGTAAGTCAGTATTGCAACAATTAGTAACGCTACGGAAACTATCAGCTGTCCTTCCCGGGTGCCTGAGTAAATATATTATCTAGTTGATGCCCGGTACCGAAGCACCGGGCGATATAGTATTCAAAAATCTTTATTAAGTATTTATTTGTAAAAATAAATATGTTAATATATTAGTGTAGCTTATATACGGATTACAGATATAAGTTACACTAATCTTCTTATTGCACTAACGATTGAATCTGTATTCCAACGAACCATTTCGTCAGCATTGTTTGTTACGTAACTCGGAGCGTTAACCTGTCCCCAAGGATAAATACCAAGAATTGGTTTTCCCATTCGAATAGATTCGTCAATTTCATATTGCATCCAATCGCTGTACGCAGCATACATGCCAGAGATAACGATGGTAATTTGTGATGGACGTATTTTGTTGGATATTAAATCGCGAATTTGCGAACTTGTTTTTGGAGTTCCTGCAGGAAAAAGGGGCTTTTCCTTCGGGGCTGAATAGTTGATGTAAGAAAAATAGTTTGCATCATCAAGGAGTTGGGTTAATCGTTTGTAATTATCTCCGTATTTCCAAGCATGACTTATAAATAACCGATAATCATATAAATATGGCATAATAGTATCCTTTCATTATATTTAGGAGGTGAAACCATGAAATTTAGAAAAAAACCAATAGTTATCGAAGCGTATCAAACACCTATAGAAATGACTATACAGACATTAGAAGGTCCTCTTCGGGCGGCTCCTGGAGATTGGATCATCACAGGAATTCGAGGAGAGCAGTACCCGTGTAAGCCAGATGTGTTTGAAAAAACATACGAACCAGTGGAAGATTAACTATTTTTCAAGGATTCATCTTTGGTGTTTAATTGGTTCCAATTTTTACTTTCTGAGGAAAGAATATCCTCAATGTTTTGAATAAAAATACTTTCTATAGTATCTTCTGATATTTGATAATGGGCTGAATGTGTTAGAAAAAGAAATTTTTCATGTTTCAACATTTCAGCAGTGGTACGATATTGAATCCAATTTTCGTGAAATTTATATAATTTTGAAATAGATTCTATGATAGCAATAATTGATCCAAATAATCCCACTATAAATGCAATTAATTTAATATCAGAATAAGATGACAAAAGAGGTATGAGAGTTGCAAGTACTATTTCAAATATTTGCGAAATCTTATATCTTTTTTGGTTTATAGAAGACTTCTTGCTGTACCACTGTATTTGTGGATCTAGCCGCTCTTCTATGTATTGTTCGATATTCAATAATTCGCCTCCTATCTTTTATCTTACCTTGGAGTAAATCGCCTGTCTGCGCAGGGGGTGTTATTTAATCTTATTCCTCTTTTCCTTTGTAACAATATATACAAATCCATATTTAATACACATGAGGGTAAGTAGGATAACTCTAAAAGAATCATCCAATGTGTATAGCATACAGATTGGTATGCCTTATAATGAATAATTTATCTTACCAACCACCAGGTTGGTGATAAACATAATATGTTAATCGTTTATTATCTTCAGTTCCTCTATGGTTGGATTGCGACCGGCTTTTTTTATCATTCGAATCATGCGACTTCGTTCGTCCATTCCAAAAGAATATGCTTGCTTGCATATATCAATTGCTTCTTCGAATTTCTCTTGTTTTTCATACAACATAGCGAGTCTTTTAAATGCAGGTATATTCGTGGGTGAAGATTCCCCGTATTTCATATCGATTTCACGCATTTTGTTATATAATGCAATATCTTCAAAGCATTCTTCTTCGATTTTATGAGCGATTTTTCCAGTATAATCTTTTAAGTTATATAAAACTGACCAGTCCTTTTGAATATTATCCATGAGAGAGTAGTACTTGTCAGAAATAGATTTTACATCATTTTGGTATTGTAAAAATATTTCCGTTTCACTTTTTTTGAATTTCCAATTATTTTTTCATCATATCCAGTCAGACGCGCAATTTGATTTTTGGTCATTCCTGGATTTTCTAATATGATAGAATCCGGTATTAATAATTCAGCAGCAAATGTGTTTGATTCTATTTCATTTTTAGAAGTAAGTAAAAGCGTTTTGTTCCTGATGAAATAACAATTCTCTTTTCTGTGCAATATTGAATGAGCAAGTTCGTGAGCCATTACCAATTCACTTTCTTTTTCATCCAGATTATCATTCAAAAATATGCATTTGTGATTTTTTAAAAACATATAACATCCAGACCTTGAACCAAGATTTCCACATTGAACTTCTACGTTAAGATAGTTAGCTAATTCAAAAGGGTCTCTTGTGTTATATTTCTTTACATAATAAGAAACCAAACGCTTAATATCTTTTTTCAATATCTGTACACCTACTTTTTATTTTTGTTTGGATTATATTTCTCCTTGTTAATTGGTTTTAGCCTTCGAAGCATAAGTTCTATTTGACCTGCTAATAAATCAATGTCTTCTTCTGGAATTGGCTCTCCTTCAAATGATGCTGGTCCATCTTCATTGCTTCTCAGTTTCCTTACAATGTTCTCCATGTCTTTAGCGATATCTCTTTCGTCTTTTTTGCTTAGTTGAGATTCATCTCCGGCACCATAAAAATAAGATGGTGATACATTAAAATATTCACATATTTTTTCTATTTTATCTTGCTTCGGTTGGCTTTTCCCGTTTTTCCAATCTGACAATGTGGCGGTAGATATTCCTGTTTCTTTGTGAACACGATAAGGAGTAACGCCTCTTTCAGTTAGAAGTTTTTCAAATTTTTCGTACATAATATTGCCCTCTTGAAAATATCTCGGAAATATTTCATAAAATGTATTGACTATGAAAGAAAACCGTGATATATTAGAGACACGAAAGAAAACCGTGATATATTCGGTGGTTCGTATCTCGGAAAAATGATTTAGTTTTGCTGGCAACTTGACTATATCATATTTCCGATATAATTTCAATAATTTATCTCGGAAAGGCGGTGAAATAGTGTACGAAAATTTTGAGAAATTATTGTCTAAAACCAACAAAACAATATATAGAGTCGCTACCGATACGGGTATTGCAACTGCAACTCTATACGATTGGAGGGATGGACGTAGTAATCCGAAAATAGACAAACTAAAAATCCTCGCGGATTACTTCGGTGTATCCATCGAATACTTCATATCTTAGTGGGATGTATTAATAGTAACACATCAGATGTCCAACAAAATGGACTTAGAAATGTGTCCCAGATGTGGGACAGGTGAGTGGAGGAGGTGAGAGAGTGAGAGAAATCATGAGTGCATCACAAGCCGCACGAGTAATCGGATGTGGTCCACAGATGGTCAGGGAGCGAATCAAACGCGGCATATGGACTTTTGGGAGTGTGGTTACTGCAAAGCAATCTGGTAATGTGCAGAGTTCTTACGAAATTAAAAAGAGAGACCTCGCAGACTGGCTGGGTATTACGGTAGAAGAGTTGGAGAGGAGAGTTTGTTATGACAATGACAATAAAGAAAAAGCTTAGGAAGCACAAGATCATTGGGACATTAAAGGAGCTTGCCGAAGGATTTGTTTTCGGAGTTTTGTTCGCTACAGTAATGATCATAATGTTACTGATTTATTGCAGGATGGCGGGCCCGTTGTGGTAGGAGGTGAATGATATGAAATTAGGTAAAAGAAAGATGGTAACGATCTTCGCACAGGAGACAGGACTTCCAAAGGAGCATATACGGATATATGGCAAGTATGAATGCTTCGGAAACAAAGAACGCCTGCAGCTTGGTGCACATACGTTGGTTGCCTACGAAGGAGCTGTAACAATTCTGGAGCCGGTATATGGAAGTTTTGAGGATGACAAAGAGATTACTTACCGCAGCAGAATTATTCGGGGAGGTGATGAAGATGGCAGGTAAAAAGATCAGAGAAATTCCAACGATCATTCCCGGGGATGAATTTCAGAAGTATCTGGAAGATGTTCAGGAGCAGATTGATATCTGGAAGAATGATGGACTTGGATACATATCCATCAAATGTCAGTTATCAGATATGCTTTGTGGAATCAAAGATGAAGATATGGTATTCACTGTTGGCCAGATCAAAAGAATCTTTGCACTGGCCAGAAATTAAAAACGAGCACCCACATGAGCCGGCAAGCTCGGGCGCTCTAGTAATTAGACAATTAAATTATATCGAAAATGGAGGGAAACGTCAAATGGGAAAGTATTATGTTGACTGGAATGATATTTATCCAGAAGAAGCAGGAATTTTAATTGATGCAGTGGCAAGATATGCAAGTGTGAATGAGTATCCTGAAATCAGGGATGTTTTGGCTATTTTAGGAATCAAAAAGAAAATTGTAGAAGAATAATGCTGCAGCCGGGAAAAGCGGTGAAAGGCCGTACTTGCCGAAAGCGCCCGATACTGTAGACCATATCCCTGTGAGTCTGGTGGAGGAAGATTGGACAATAGGCAGGAAGATGACTGCAGGGCTGCGAGATAGGAAAAATAATGAAGATACAGTTTTTGAAAGATTTTGATTTTTTTGGAGGAAGAGATTAATGAATGATGGAATGATACATATTCCGGCAAGAAAGAAGCAGCCGGTTGAAGAACAGACCGTTGTGAAGCTGACGCCAGAAGCATACAACGTTCTGGTAGATATTTATAATGAATCCACATTGTCTTTAAAGCAGATTGCTAGTTTATTAATTACAAAATCTGCAGACCGTGTGGTATTTGATAAGGAGGAAAGATAGATGAGTAGGGTTATTTGCATTGCCGGAGAATCAGGATCCGGCAAAACAACATCCATGAGAAATCTGGATCCAAAAACAACATTATATATTGATTGTGATAAAAAAGGACTGTCCTGGAAGGGATGGAAAAATCAGTACAGTGAAGAGAATAAAAATTATATCCGTACGGATTTTGTAAGTACTGTGCTTAGTGCACTTGATAAGGCTGATAAGGAATGGAAGCATATTAAGGTAGTTGTTGTTGATACAATTAATGGCCTTATGGTCGCTGATGAGATGCGAAGGAGCAAAGAGAAAGGGTATGACAAGTGGGTGGATCTGGCTGCATGTGTCTGGGATCTGGTATGCAAGGCACATGATCTCAGAGAAGATTTGACCGTTGTATTTACCGCGCATACTCAGACAGATCATGATGACAATGGGTATATGTTTACGAGGATTAAGACATCTGGTAAAAAGCTGGACAAGATTGTCTTGGAAAGCAAGTTTACCACCGTTCTTCTGAGCAAATGTGTAGATGGAGCATATAAGTTTGAGACTCAGGCGAACAACAGTACGGCCAAATCTCCGATGGGTGCATTTGACCAGATGGAGATTGACAATGACATTGTAGAAGTAATTAAAGCATTGGAGGATTTTTAATATGCAGAAACCGAATAATTATGAAAATACACAGGCTCAGGGGGAATTTACTCCCGTGGACCTTGGCGGACACAAATTAATTATTAAGCAGGTCAATGAGACAACTTCAAAGAATGGTAAACCGATGATTGTTATTTTGTTTGATTTTGCACAAGATGATATCCAGCCTGGATATTTTACAGAACAGTTTAAGAATGATATTCGGCCGGATAAAAAATGGCCAAATCAGGCAACGCAGTATATTTTGACAGAAGATGAGAATGGAGACTGCAGTAGGTCATTCAAGACTTTCATCACATGTGTGGAACACTCTAATAGTGGATTTACAACTCAGTGGGGAGATAACTTTGAAAAGCAGTTTAAGAATAAGAAAATTGGTGGAGTTTTTGGACTGCAGATGGATTATTACGAAGGAAAAGAAAGAGAGAAAAGGGTCCTTCGGTGGTTTGTATCTCTTGACAAGGTTCCTGATGCTCGGATTCCAGATATTTCTGAGACGAAAGCATTTAAGAATCATAAAAGCGGATATCCAGAAGGAGCGACTTCGGCAGGTGATGGGTTTATGAATATTCCTGATGGAATAGATGAAGAACTTCCATTCTAGGAGGTTTTGGTATGGACATTCAGATTGATTCTAGGGAAAAGGCGAGGGCAATACGGAAAATTATTAAGACATTTGATGAAAATGGCATAAATCATTTCTCCAGTAAGCTTCTAGTCGGTGATTATATGAGTCTCGATAATCCGAGGCTCATAATTGACCGAAAGCAGAACCTGCAGGAGCTGTGTGGAAATGTCTGCCAACAGCATGAGCGGTTTAAAAGGGAACTCTTGAAAGCGATGGAAGCTGGTATTCAGCTCGTGATTTTAGTGGAACATGGACCGGAAATCACATGTCTTGAAGATGTCTATTTCTGGAAGAATCCCAGAAAGCATGAAGTACGATGGAGAGTTGTAGACGGTAAGCGTGAAAAATATATTGTCTCTGAAAAAGCCGTAGACGGAAACCAACTCTATAAATCCCTCTGTACAATACATGATCGGTATCATGTAAGGTTCGAATTCTGCGAGAAGAAAGATACGGGAAAAGAGATTATAAGAATTTTGGGAGATGGCGTAAATGACAAAGGAAGAGATTAAAGAACGATATTCTATGACAGAAATTCTGCCCAGATACGGAATTGTTCCAAATCGATCAGGTTTTGTTCATTGCCCATTTCATAAAAGCGACCGAGAACCATCTATGAAAATATATAAAGACAGTTACCATTGTTTTGCCTGTGGTGCAAACGGTGATATCTTTGATTTTGTGATGCGTATGGACTCTGTAAGTTTTAAAGAAGCATTCTTGAGTCTTGGTGGATCATATGAAAATAAAGAAACATTCCATAGCAAACTATGTATTTACCGTGCGGAAAAGAAAAAAAAGATGCGGTTAAAACAGCAGGAGCGATGGAAAAGAAAGAGAGAATTGAATTATATGCTCATTGATATATACCGCGAATGGATGCGCCGATCAGAACCATTATCTGATACATGGTGCGATTGCTACAATGCGCTGCAGTATCAGCTCTACGTCATGGAATGTTTGGATGAAGAGGTGATGCAGCATTGAAATTACTGAAAGATTATGATCGGGATTCCATTCTGGATGATGAAGTATTCATTGAAATATTTGATCAGGAGGATGAAATACTGAAAGCACGTATGCTGTTATCACTTCAGGATCGTGCAAAAGAATTAGGTGTAAAAGGAAAATTTGATGCCATGGTCAAGGCGTTTCAGAAGGTCGCGGCAACTGAAAGAAAGAAGCAGAATTCCAGCCAGAGCATGTTAGAGAATTGGACAAACTTCACCGGCGGTGGATATGACAACATGAAGTGTGGCTCTTGGATTGCTGGAGATGATGGGATACATACATTTAACAAGGATTATACGAATGAGGTCGTGGTGTGTTATCATCCGATTCTTCCAGTGGAACGGTTAAAGAATCTGGAGACTGGTGAAGAGCAGATTAAGCTTGCATATAAGCGTAACCATAGATGGAGAGAAATTGTGGTCCCGAAGGATCTGGTGTCCTCAGCCAATAAGATTGTAGCACTGTCAAAGCTTGGAGTAGCCGTTACATCGGAGAATGCCAAGCTTCTGGTCAAATACCTGTCTGATGTGGAGAATCTGAACGATGATGACATTCCCGTACAGAAGTCTACCGGGAAACTCGGATGGATCGGAGAAGGGTTTGTTCCATACAGTGACGACGTGATCTTTGATGGAGATCTGCAGTTTAAGCAGGTATTTGAATCTATTGGCCAGCATGGAAACAAGCAGGTGTGGATGAGTTATGTGAGAAAACTAAGGGCTACGAAACGTCCGGAGATTCTATTTTCTCTAGCAGCATCCTTTGCCAGTATTTTGGTTGGAAAGCTCGGTGTGCTTCCGTTTATTTTTGACCTATGGGGCGCTACTGAGGGCGGAAAATCCGTATCAATGATGCTGGCTGCATCTGTCTGGGCGAATCCGGATATCGGTCAGTATATCGGAGATTTTAAGTCCACAGAGGTGCAGCTGGAGGTTCGTGCGGATATGCTGAATCATTTGCCGATGATGTTGGATGATAGCAGCAAGGTAAGTGCTAGGATCCGGGAGAATTTTGAAGGATTCGTGTATGATCTCTGCTCCGGGAAAGGCAAGAGCCGGTCTAATAAGGAGTTGGGAGTGCGGAGGGAGAACCGGTGGAAGAATGCCATTTTGACCAATGGAGAACGCCCTCTATCTTCTTATGTGTCCCAGGGAGGAGCGATCAACCGTATCCTGGAACTGGAATGTGGAGAGCATGTATTTGAAGATCCGCAGGAGGCTGTAGAGATGTTTAAGAAAAACTATGGCAATGCAGGAAAGCAATTTGTTCAGATAGTGCAGGGACTTGGAGAAGAAGAGATTCGAAAGATTCAGATGCAGTTCCAGAAAGAGCTGTTTCAGGACGATAAGATGCAGAAGCAGAGCATTGCATTATCGGTCATCCTGACTGCAGATAAGATTGCTGCAGATTACCTGTTTTGTGACGGAATATATATTACCATGGACAGCGCACGTACGGTACTGGTGGATAAAAATGAGCTTTCAGAGAATGAACGGTGCTATCAGTATCTGCTTGACAAGATCAATATGAACAACCAAAGATTTGATATGGATACCAAGGTTGAGAAATGGGGAACCATTGATCTGATCGAAGAAGTGCCTTATGCAATAATCTACGTCCAGGCATTTAAGGAACTCTGTAAGGACGGAGGTTTTTCAGACAAAGCATTCCTGTCCTGGGCGGATAAAAAGGGAATTATCCTAACGCAGAAAGACCGACTCACGAAGCTTAAAAAAGTCAAAGGAAAGCCGATCAGGTGTGTCTTTTTACGGATGAATGAATTTGTGGATCGGGATGGTTTTGAGGATGCAGAAGTGGTAGAAGAATATGAGCAAGTTGAACTGCCATTTCATGAATAGTAACCAAGTAACCAAAGTAACCACAACATTTTAATGTATATAAAAGAAAAAAATATATGAATATAGAATTTATTTTTCTCTCTCGCGTGAGAAAAATGTATGGTTACCCGGTTACTGATACAACAAAGACAACGATAATCGTTGAAAACAGAGGGATAGCAAGGGTAACAAGTATTTGGTTACTTGTTTGAAATACTGGTTACATATGGTTACGGAGGAGCGATATGGACGAAAAAATAAAAAGAATCAAAAGCATGTATAACGATTGTGCAAAGAGCTTCGGTATTTACGAAAAAGATCATAAGCTGGATGCATTCAGCAGGCGATCAGAGCAGATTGTAAGAAAGTATGGCTGTCTGCCAGATATCATTGATTTGATGTTTTGGTGGTATCAGATGGCGCAGTCGGTGCATGATTTGTACGAGAAGGAGGTTCGAGACAATGGATGAACCAAGAGTACAGGATAAATGGTATTTGACGTTAAATTACTCAGAGACAAAAGATATCATCCGAGAAAAGCTTCAGAACATGTCCAGAGATTTTGTGGCTGTTGGATATTACCTGAAATGGATCCGGGACAAAGAATTATATAAACAGGATGGCTATTCCAGCATCTGGGAATTTGCGGAAGACAACTACGGAATTAAGCGAACAACTGCATCCAGATGGATAGCCATGAACGATAAATTCTCAGAGGGCGGTAATACCCCGATCCTGGCAAAGGAATTCCGGATGTTCGGGAAGAGCCAGCTGCAGGAAATGCTATATCTGGATGATAAACAGATGGAAGCAGTAAGTCCGGATATGACAGTACAGGAAATCCGGGAAGTACGGAAGCCGGAATCAGAGCCGGAGGAAGAGCCGGTATCAATCTTGGGATATCCGATTAGGGTATATCCAGAAGATAGCTTAATTAAAACACCAGGATGCGGAAAACAGGATTGTTTCAGCTGTCATCGTGATGGATGCGAACTCAGACAGGAATATTGCTATTGCGTGGAAGCTCCGATGGGAAATCCATTTCCATGTACGACTTTGAATGTCGTAGAGAATCTGAGGCATGAAGTTGGAAGCAAGTGCCAGTTTGTGAATGAAGATCTTGCATTTCATCGGGCAGGAGATGGACAGCCAGTACCGTGTTGCAAAAAATGTAATCACCCTTGTGAGTATGAGTGTATTAGATCTGTCAGAGCAAGGCACGAGGTAGCAAAGAAAAATATGTGCGACGTCGCACAGGATGAAGCAATCGAAGAAAAACATGGTACGGCAATTGATGAGCTCAACTTTAGTGTTAGAACCTATAATGTTTTGAAAAGAGCTGGAGTGGATACGATCGAAGAGATTCAGAGCATGTCAGACGTTGAATTAGCAATGATCAGAAATTTCTCAAAGAGATGCATGGATGAAGTACATAGTAAACTTGAAGAATATGAGAGAAACAACTCTGAAAGGCATTTGTGCGACGTCGCACAAGACGAAAGTTATTGTATCAACAATGATGAAGTCAGTGTTGTGATCGAACATCACGAAAATGTGATCAATCCACCAGAATCTGTGACCAATGATGAAGAAAATGTGATCGACGCAGAGTATACGGAAGTCGCTGTCGAAAATACGGAAACTGAAGAAAAACGCTGCCAGGAAGCAGCGGATCTGGACGAGCTTACTTTCTCAGAAATAGCAATCCGGGATTATCTCGAGGAAGAAGAAAGAACCCTTGCAGAGTATGAAAAAGTAAATTCCGAAGATGGTGGGCTTCCACACAATCTGATGATGAGACAGAGGATGCTTGTTAAGGCGTTGAGACTTTTGATGGAAAATGAAGCTGATCAGGAAGAGCAGGAGGATGATGAACCGGAAGAGCAGGAAGAACTTGAACCAGTACAGCCAGAGCTTCCGGCAATGAAAAATAACGACCAGAGAAAAGAATGGCTGAAGAATTACAAGGAATGGGGACTTTGGTACCGGGATGATCGCATTGATGTGAATTATTACAAATATGAATTCTCTGATGGTAGCCGGCTGGTAGTAGCAGAATATCCAAAGAGAAGAATGTACTGGAGACCTAATGAGTTTGCTGATGAGCATTACTATCATCTGCTTGATAAGAACAGAAAGTATTACGGTAGCGACAAAACCTTTGAACAGCAGTATGTACATAGCACAGACAGTGAGACAAGCTTAGTAGAATTTTTGAAGAACCTTCAGAAGGGAGAGAAGAAGTAATGTTTACTGTAATAATGGAGATGATGAGTAAATGAGCAGAGCAGAACTAAGGCGCGAGAAGCGCGAGAACGAAAAGAAAGCCAGGACCTTCGTCATGACGGCGGAGGAACTGGATAAGGTAAGGCATCAGGAATTTGCTAGGGCGAAGAAGATCCTGATGGACAAGAATGATGAACTGGCAGAAGAAATCCTTCATATGATGCTGGTGATTCCGACAAATATCTTGATTTCAGACTATTGGCAGAAGACAGCAAAGAAAAGAATTCCCGAATTTGTGGAGCAGTGTATAAGCCTATATAAAGCCTGGGAACAGGGAGTTGTTGATATGACTGAAATGCAGAAACTGACGGAAGAATATGCCGGAATTAAACTGGTCAAGGATGGAACGCCAACGGCAAAAGCAATTGGTGAAAGAAAAAGTAAATGTAACTAAATTAGGCTTTAGTGGAGGTGTGAACATGAGAAATAAAACAATCATGATAAGTGAAAGACAATTAATGTTTGTGGTTGCTGGACAATTATTCGATCAAGCACCGAACAGACAACCAAGGAAAGCTGAAACCATTATGCAGAAGTTGAGAGATGCTTTCAGATCAGAATCGTATAATGATAATGAGTTTTATACGGTTCATGTTGAACAAGAAGATTTGTATGAATGGATAAAAGATAAATTGTTTTCGATTCAAGAATTTCAGGAATTAAATCTAACACAGGAAGAGTACGATAAAGGAATATCTGTTGATGATGAATCGAGACCGAAATACTGTTTCACAACAAGATACGATGTATATGATTCAGAATCATGGAAAAGGGATTTTATTGATTTAGATGCATTCGTGCAAAATGTACATAGAATGCTTTTGAATATCATTGATATAGAGGAAGATTGCTTCTGCTGTATACATCAAGACAAAACCGTGGAACCTACGCTGGATTGCGGAAAGTCAGATCTTTGCAAAGAATGTTCAGTGAATCCGAATTTGAAAAACCATTACGAGGGATGCAGGCAACCAAGAGGTAAATACACATTTGCATGTAAATATAACTGTTTTAAAAATCGGTATATATGTTGCGAAGAATGTGACGAGAAAGATAATTGTATTCATAGATGCGATGCAGAATCTAAAAGTTGCGGAAATGCAATGAATTAAACTGAAACATTAGGATTTAGGAGATCATATGAGGAAATCAACAAAGAAGAATAAAATCAATAAGATGAGAAATGAAAACGAAGAATATCAAAAAGAAATTAATGACTTATGTCTCAAAGTTCGAAATTTGAGATATTTAATTTCTGAAAACAACAGAAAGATTGAACAGTATGAAAACGAAATTCTGTTTGATTAAACTGAAATTTAGGAGGATAACGAAATGTATGGTTTTATTAGCGGTATGACAGACAATGATGAAATATCATTCTGTCCTAAATGTGGAGCAGAAATTAAAGAATTCTATGGTGATGGAACGGCAAAATGTGAAGAGTGTGGTTATCATTTTGGTGTTGTGGAATGCGAGGAATAGGATTCTGAAATTTAGGAGGGTAACGAAATATGAAAAATTTTGGATTTATAAGTAAAAAGAAAGTGGCAAGAGAAATTGCAAAAATATATAACGATCATGAGAACACACCGTGTTCAAAGGAACAGTTTATCAGAGATTGTGAAGTACAGAGCGCTTTGAACTTGCTTTGTGAAAATCTTGGTATTAAGCCAATGCATCTTAGTAATCTGGGCGGAGGAACAGGTGAAATGCTTCACGGATCGCACAAGCAGGTGGAGGAGTAGAAGATATGAGTATACAAGGATTGAAGTTCTGCCCTGATCTTACGCAAGTAGTATGGGAAAAAGCAATGATGGTAGGTCATGGAGACTATCAGAGAATACAATTGAATGAATGCATCAAAGAACGGTGCGTTGCTTACTGCAAGGAAGATGGGAAATGTCATAAGTATATGAATGATGTGAACTGGATTAAATCGGCGAAGGTAGAAGATGAAGAAAATATTAGAAGTAATTAAACAAATTTAGGAGGGTAACTGGGCGAGTAATAATGAGGGCGTCCAGCAGAGCATCTGAAGTGAGCAAAAGGGATTAGGATGTTACAAGAATTTGCGGCATCGGCGAAAGCGGCAGCAACATAAGCTGTGACTGCAAGTAGCCGAGTAAGACCGGGAAGGAGAAAACAGATGATTGATGAGAAGAAGCTGATTGAAGAAATAGAAAAAATATTTGAAACAGACGAGCAGAATATAGATTGTACGCTATCTGACTTCGCATATCATGTATTTGATTGCATAAAAGCACAGCCGAAAGTCGGTGAGTGGATTCCATGCAGTGAGCGGTTGCCGGAAAAAACAGGATATTACCTTGTACAATTATCAAGAAAACTACCAAACGAAGATTATGCAGATAGAGTAGTTGTGCTATACAACGGAGAAGATAAAGAGTTTATGGCTTATGAAAGACTTATTATTGCATGGCAACCACTTCCAGAACCGTATAAGCCGGGGAAGGAAAAGAGGCATACAAACGCAGACAGAATCCGGGCTATGAGTGATGAGGATCTGGTAGAGTTCATGTATAGCAGTGATATACCGTGGTGTGACGATAAAATATGTCGGGAAGGTGACAACAGGTGTAGAGAATGCTTTAAAAAGTGGCTACAGTCAGAAGTGGAGGAATCAGATGAACGATAGATATTTATACCGGGCAAAGCATGTACATGCGTTTGACGCAAATAAAAAACATGATGGATGGGTTTATGGATACCTTTCTTGTGAGAATTATATATATTCACCAGAATTGGAAGAAGAAAAACTAATTGATCCAAATACCATCTGCCAGTGTACAGGACTTAAGGACAAGAACGGAAAGCTGATCTGGGAGAATGATATTGTAAGATACACAGATGGAATCACTGGAAAACAAAAGACGGATCGCATTATATGGAATCAACATTATGCCGGATTTGCAAGAATGCATAAAAGTAAAATGGGGTTGCAGTATCTTTATATTAACGGAAGCATGGCTATTGATTTCGAGGTGATTGGTAACGCAATCGACAATCCAAAACTGTTGGAGGTGTAAGAATGAGTAAAATCATAGTAAAACCATGTCCGTTTTGTGGTGGAAAAGCAGATTTGTGTTCTTTTGCTTTTCTTCATGTAGAAGCTTTTATAAAATGTAAAAAATGCGGATGTAGAACACTCACGTATAAGGGACAAGATTATGAGGATGTAAAATATTTAGCCGTAACGGCGTGGAACAGGAGGGAGGCCGATGAGTAAAGCAGTATTAGTAATGGATATGCCGAAGAATGGATGTATGGACTGTAATGTTTGCAGAAGTACATTATTCAAAACAATATGCGGAATAACTGGAAATGGCGTATCTGGAAATTATGAGAGGGGAGGATTTCCAAATGATTGTCCGCTGAAGCCGATGCCGGAGAAGGGGAAAGTATTACCAACAAGTCGATATGAATTTGGGGCATTAGGAAGAGGTTTTACGGAAGGCTGGAATGACTGTATAAATGAAATATGCGGAGAGGGGAAGGTGATAGAGATTGAGAAAGCAGAGACGTGATCGGAAGCAGCAGCATCTGGACAGCAAGAGCCATTACGAGATGATGGCAGAGAAAGAGACGGATGATAAAGCAAAGCAGGAATTCAGGCGGAAGCCGTACCAGTGCTGCAATGTGACGGAGTATCTGGCGAGAAAGCATGACGTTAAAGGAGAGATGCAGGTTGGACAAGAAAATATTAAGTGACTACATAGATGCATGTGAGATTATAAAGGAGACCGAGAATGAAATTAAAAAGTTGGAGAAAAAGCGGAAGATTGTACAGGACAAGGTTAAAGGCAGCAATCCTGACTGGCCGTATGAAGCAAGATCATTCAACCTTGGTGGCACGATAGAGACAGTTGAGGATGCAGGGCTTATTCAGCGAGAGAAGAATCTTCTTGAGATTCAGAAAAAGACAGCAGAAGAACTGAAGCTACAGGTGGAAGAATGGATGCAGGAAATCCCTTTCAGGATGCGGCGGATCATTAAGTACAAGTTCTTCAACCGGCTGTCCTGGGAGGAAGTTGCAACGTTGATGGGACAGAAGTGTACGAAGGATAGCGTTCGAAAAGAACTTGAGAATTTTATGAAAAAATAAATATGTTTTTCCGCTTTTTCCGCACTTTCCGCTTTTAAAATGTTATAGTGTAACATGAAAGAAGTGGATGAGGATACTTCTTTCTGGTGATACGCTTGACGTATGAACCTCCTACAACTGGAAAACTAAAAAACCTAGAGAAGACGCTTTGCTTGGCAGGGCGTCTTTTGCTGTTGAAAATTGTCAAAATATGGAATATTATGGAAGTAGGTTTTTTAGTGTGGGTTGTGCGGAGGAGAAGTATGTTTGTATTACCAGATACTTTCAAGGAAAGTAATGAAGATTATATTGTGGTCAACGCAATGAAAAGGTTCATAAAATGTAGGCCTGACATAAAATGTAAATTAGGTGATTCTAGGCAAGTGCTTCTTAATGCTATTGTAAAATATGCCAATAGTACAAAAAATGCAGAGGAAGATACTTTGCAGTGGGTTGATTCTGTTGTAAAAGAAGGAATTAAAGATTTATACATTAGGGAGCTATCAGATGAAAGTATTGATTATGTACAAAATGTTGACGATATATATCAAAAGTTGGAGCCGATATTAAGAAAAAATAAAGTTAACCATTTATGTAATAATGCATATACAAATTCGATGCAATTAGTAAGATTCCAAATAGACGAAAGTGATTTTTTGATTTATACATTTTATCTTTGTCAATGTGTTTTTGTTTATGATGGAAAAAGCGATGCTAAAGTAAGATGGTACCCTATAACCGTAGACATATACCCAGAGTCAGGATTAATTGTTGGAAGAGGAAAACCAAAGCAAAACATGTTTGAGTACAACAGGGAAGGCATTGACTTGAAAAATCTTATAAAAGTGACTCCAGAATATAGAATTCAACAAGGAATGCAGTATGTTTTAGATTTGCTTAATATTAATTGCAAGAGCTCCGCAGAAGTGAACTGGAAATTTAAAAATTGTTTATATAAGTTATTAGATACATATACAGATACACCAGTAGAAATCACTGAACTGATAGAAAACAATAAGGACAAGATAGCTAACGTAATAAATATAATATGTGATGAAATTTGTGTTGGAAGTAATAAAAGTGACATACAATCGGATATTTTTAATTTGGTAGAAAAATACTTTTCCATCAATTATGAAGATAAGACTATTTTTACGAGAGGACGAGAAGCGTATCCGTTGAGAATTTCAGCTACAGATGAAGAGGAATCAAAAGTGGATCAAAAATCTGCTCAAGAACATCCGCTACAATCAAAGGCAATATTTTTTGATAATAAAAAAATGATGCAAAAAAGTCAAATATGTGATGGTATTGTGTTCAAATTTAAACGTAGAAATAAAACGTATTTTGATGAAGAATTCAAAGTAAAAATAGGAATCAAAAATAATCATTGTCATATTAAGTTTTTTGAATATACCGAGGAGGTGGATATTCAAAATGTATTACAGTTGTTTATCAATTCTTGATGAAATCATAGATAATAATACAATTAGAAAATTAACAGAATATTTTATTAGTCTAACACCAAACAGTAGAGACTTAATAACAGTTTCTAAAATTGCTAATGCATTAAAAATAAACGATGAAGTAGCGGTACAAATAATTTTAAAGTGTGAAGAAGAAGGTATATTGCAAAGACATTTTGGAATAAGATGTCCTAACTGTGGCATGCTTATAAAAGAAATGCCGACGCCAGATTTGGACAGAATCAGTATTAGTGAGTGTTATTGTTGTGATCAAGAGATAAGTATAAGCGAGAATGACATTGTAATCTTGTTTAAATTGATAAAAATAGAAGTCCCTTTTGATTTAGGGCAACAAAACGGGCAAAGTGTTAGAGACCAAGCTTCTATTGTTGCCCGAGAAGATACGTTTAAGGCTTTCCAGATTATGTGTGAGACTATTACGAAAAGCTCACAGGAAAAACGACTAGAAGAATATAAAAATAAAATAGATAAAGAGAGAAAAGAAAAAATACATGGCAAAGCAATTAAAAAGGCAGATAGAAATAGAGTAATTAATATTCTGGTTAATATCATAAGTATAGTCATTGCTTTAATAGTTATATATTCTGTTTACAAAAGGTTTGGCTTTGAAAAACTTTCTTTGTTTGTAAGTTTTGCAGCATTTATTATTCCTTTTGGGTGTAATTTCATAGTTAAGGAACTATTCTTGACTGATGTTGTAAGAATTGAAGAAAGGTTATCGATAAAATATAATGAAAGATAGAGTAGGCACCCTCCGGGGTGCTTTTCTAATGCAATAAAACACAGGAACTGAGAGGTGGTGAGTCTGAATGACTGAAAAACAGAAAATATTTGCAGATGAATATTTGATAGATCTGAATGCCACTCGGGCTTACCGGGTTGCATATCCCAGTGTAAAAAGGGATGAAACAGCTAAGTCTGCAGGAAGCAGAATGTTGACAAATGTTAACGTTGCGAAGTATATTAAGGAACGCATGGAAGAGCGCCAGAAACGCACAGAAGTGACACAGGACATGGTTGTGCAGGAGTTGGCATACAGTGCGTTTGCAAGGGCAACAGACTATGTTGAGATTGTAAATGGTGCCGTGAGGATAAAGAATACATCGGATATGTCAGAAGATCAAGTTCGGGCGATTGCTGGAATTAAAGAAGGGGCAAACGGTATTGAGATAAAGCTGAACGATAAGGAGAAAGCTCTGGAGCTTCTTGGTCGCCACCTTGGTATGTGGAATGATAAGCTAGATATCAAGACACCGGCAATAGATGAATCCATTAAGGAAATGGAGGAATACTTTGAACAGCAGAAAGCAAGCGGTTCTGGACCTCCTGTGGAATGAGCCGTATAAAATTGGACACTGGGTAGGATTTAAAGACCTGACTACTCTACACAATGAGTGGTTGCGGTCTTTTTTGTATGCCGAAGATGATCAGACATTGCTTGCTCATCGTGGATCATATAAGACAACAGATCTGTCGTTGTTCCTTGCAATCCATGCTGTCATTAAGCCGAATGAGAATGTAATGTTCTTCCGTAAGACGGATGATGATGTGACTGAAGTTTTGACGCAGTCTCAGAAAATATTGAAATCTGGAGCGTTCCAGAAGATAGTATTTGACCTGTATGATACAGATCTTCAGCTGCTGAAAGAGAATAATTCAGAGATTCACACCAACTTATGTACGTCCACAAAAGGTATTAGTCAGGTCGTTGGACTTGGTATCGGAACTAGCATTACTGGTAAGCATGCAGATATTGTTATAACTGATGATATTGTCAATTTGAAAGACCGTATCAGCAAGGCAGAACGAGAGCGGACGAAGATTCAATACATGGAATTACAGAACATTCGTAACCGTGGTGGACGGTTCATTAACACCGGTACGCCGTGGCATAAGGAAGATGCAATATCTATTATGCCAAATGTCCGGCGGTATGATTGCTATTCAACTGGATTGATTACCAGGGATAAGCTGGAAGAGTTGCGACAGAGTATGAGCGATAGCCTGTTTGCTGCCAACTATGAATTAAAGCATATTGCAGATAAGGATGCAATGTTCAAAGAGCCGAAGTTCACGAAAGATAATGAGCTAATCTATGGTGGTATGGCTCATATAGACGCTGCTTATGATGGTGAAGACGGAACAGCTTATACAATATTTCATAAACTTTCGGATGGACGTATTATCGGATTTGGGAAGCGTTGGGACAAGCATGTGGATGATTGCCTGGGAGAGATTGGAGTATATCACAAGATGCTTCGAGCCGGTTCTATATCATGTGAAACGAATGCTGATAAGGGATATCTAGCAAAAGAGCTCCGGGGGCTTAAGTATTCCGTAAACACTTACGATGAATCGATGAATAAGTTCGTGAAGATATCTACCTATCTTCGAAGCAATTGGAAAAATATTATCTGGCTGGAAGACACGGATCCAGAATACATCAATGAGATTTTGGATTATTCGGAGAATGCAGAGCATGATGATTCTCCAGACAGTGCAGCAAGCCTATTAAGAAAAATGGAAAATAGAGCAAGTTACAATCCTGTGAAAGGAGGAATATAAGGTGTATAGATTACCTGCAGAAGAAGAGCTTACAGATGAGAAGTTAGGGAAGTTCATACAACAGCATGCAGCTGAGAGTACATTTCGGTATAAGCGCTTGATGGATGCATATAAAACGGATTATCAAATCTTCTATGATCCAAAGAAACCAGAATGGAAACCGGACAACCGTATTGCCGTGAATTTTGCAAAGTATATTGTTGATACTATGAATGGTTTTTTCATAGGCCATCCGATTAAAATAATGGTGGATGAAGGAAATGATGAGATTGGAAAATATGTAGAATTTCTGGATCAGTACAATGACCAGGACGATAACAATGCAGAGTTGTCCAAGATATGCAGCATATTTGGGAAAGGATATGAGATGTATTATGTGGACGAACTTGGCAATATTGGTATTACATATTTAACCCCAATGGATGCCTTTATGATCTACGATGATTCGGTATTATGCCGAGAACGGTATTTTGTCCGCCTGTATATTGATTCAGATAATGTTCTGCATGGGAGCGTGTCTGATGATACAAAGGTGCGGTGGTTCACACAGCAAGGAAGGATGGTATGGGATGAAAAAGATAAGGCGCATGGATTCGATGGCGTTCCAGCATCTGTGTATGTGGAGAACGAAGAGGAGATTGGAATCTTCGAACCAGTTCTTACGATGATTGATGCCTACAACAAAGCTATTTCAGAAAAGGCAAACGATGTAGATTATTTTGCGGATGCTTATCTGAAGATACTGGGGCCGAGGCTGGGAGAAGATGATACAAAAAATATCCGGTCAAACAGGATAATTAATTTCGAAGGAGAAGCCGAAAAGCTGATTGTTGATTTTCTTCAGAAGCCAGATGGAGATAATACCCAGGAACACTTGATTGACAGGTTAGAGAAGTTAATCTTCCAGATCAGCATGGTTGCGAATATCTCAGATGAGAACTTCGGTACTTCTTCTGGCATTGCATTGAAATATAAGCTGCAGGCAATGAGCAACCTTGAAAAGACCAAGGAACGTAAATTCACTTCCGGCATGAACCGCAGATATAAGTTAATATTCAGCAATCCTGTGTCTGGTATGAAGAAAGATGACTGGGTGAAACTGCATTACAAATTCACACCGAACTTCCCGGCAAATATACTGGAAGAGTCACAGATAGCAGGAACCTTGGAAGGAATTGTATCCAAGGAAACGCAGCTTGGTGTTTTAAGTATCGTGGATAATGCCAAGGGTGAAATTGAAAAGATGGATAGTGAGCAGAACAAGACAGATGATGATGCTGTGATGAAGAGAATGTTTGGAGCTGGTGTAAATGGCGGTAAACAGTAAAGAATACTGGCATAAGCGCGAAGAAGAGAATCTGAAAAAGAATCTGAAGACTGAGGAAGAGTACATAAAGACCATTAATGGATATTACGATTACATGATGGATCAGATTCAAAAGGAAATTAATGGATTCTATGCGAAGTACGCCAAGAAAGAGGGAATTACTCTTGCGGAAGCAAAGAAGCGTGTCTCTGAACTGGATATTAAAGCATATGAGCGTAAAGCTGCCAAGTACGTGAAAGAGAAAAATTTCTCAGAGGAAGCTAATGATGAGATGCGTCTCTATAATGCAACCATGAAGATTAACCGGTTGGAGATGCTGAAAGCAAATATCGGTCTAGAGCTTGTTGATGGATTCAATGATCTGCAGAAGTATTACGAACAGGTGCTGACTGATCGGACGCTTAGTGAGTTTGAGCGTCAGGCAGGTATTCTCGGAAAGACCATCAATAATAATGCCCAGGCAGCCAATGCAATTGTAAATGCTTCGTTTGCCAATGCAAAGTTTTCAGACCGTATCTGGATGTACCAGGACATGATGAAAGCAGAATTGTCAAAGCTCCTGCAGGAAGGATTGATACAGGGC
This sequence comes from Bariatricus sp. SGI.161, assembly GCF_050313695.1. NCBI lineage: Bacteria > Bacillati > Bacillota > Clostridia > Lachnospirales > Lachnospiraceae > Bariatricus > Bariatricus sp. SGI.161. The sequence continues at coordinate 59,341 of NZ_JBNPLX010000007.1, read as the reverse complement.
AGAAATCCGAGACAACTTGCAAGGCATCTGGAGAAGCTGTTTGGTGTATCAAAGGAAAATGCAGAGCGTCTGATGCGGACAGAACTTGCAAGGGTGCAAATAGAAGCGCAGAAGCAGTCGTTTGAGCGGAATGGATTTGAGCAATACGAGTTCATTGCTCTTGGAAGTGCTTGTGAGATCTGTAAAGAGTTAGATGGTAAACACTTTGAAGTAAAGAAGATGATGCCGGGAGAAAATGCTCCTCCAATGCATCCGAACTGCAGATGCACTGTAGCAGCATGGATGGACGATAAAGAGTATGATGAGTGGTTGGATTATCTGGACAAAGGTGGAACTACCGAAGAGTGGAATAACATTAACCGATTTCGGAAAAATGCTATGAAAATTTCGATGCCAGATGAGGTTTATAAGAAGTGTGGTATGACGGAAAACACGAAAAATAAGATTAACACCGCTATAAAAAAGTTGGAAAGTGATTATATCATTTATATTGATAAACTTGAAGGAGCGCATGTTGGTAATAAAAAAGACATATTTCTTACTGGAGGATTCTTTGAGGATGGTATTTTAAAACATTCCATAGTTTTTAATTATGATATTAATTACGAAAAAATTGAAAAGAGGATGAATAAGGTGTATACTTCTAGATGGGTAGCCGGTAAAAATTTTGAAGATTATCTGGCTCATGAAGTCGCACATATTATACCGTTTCAGAATTGTGTTACAGAAGCAGATTATAAAGAACTGAACAGAGTGTTGAAGAATAGTTTTATTTCCGGGGTTTCTGGTTATGCTGATAGTACAAAAGACGGAAGAGAGTCGTTGGCAGAAGCTTTTGTGAGATATAGGAACGGGGAAAAGGTCCCAAATGAATCAGAGAAACTTATAAGAAAATACATAGAGCCGTGGAGGAGATAACATGAGATTGCCGAAATGTATGGTATGTAAGCATTTTATCGATGATGACAACGAACTTCCAACATGCATTGCTTTTCCGGAAGGAATACCAAAAGAGATAATGGCGGAAGACGATGAGAAAGAGTGTAATAATGGAATAAAATTTGAAGAGGAATAGATACCACCAGTTAGTAGTAACGGCTGGTGGTTTTCTTATGCTCATTTTTAAGGAGAAATTATGAAGGTCAATATACTTGGAACAAATTATAAGATTCATTTTGTAGATGAATTTCCGAATTATTTAGAAGAAGTCGGAGAAGGAGCTGGGGGTCTTTGTAATAGGCATGACAGGGATATATTTATCAAGAAATGCAAGGATAAGGATATGACAGCAATGGGCAGAGAGAGGTGCGATAAGGATGTGCTCCGGCATGAGATAATCCATGCTTACCTGAGCGAAAGTGGATTGTCCGCCAATGCATCACACTGTTACGGTTCATGGGCAGAAAATGAAGAAATGGTTGATTGGTTTTCAATTCAATCACCAAAGATTTATAAGACGTTCATAGAAGTTGGCTGTCTATAAAATAGAACAAGAAAAGGAGTGGTGCCAATTGATTGCAGTAAGTGTCCGAATGGATGGAATCCAAATATCTGGCCATGCGAATTATTCGTATGATGGATATGATATTGTATGTGCAGGAGTAACAGCACTTACACAAACTCTAATCAAGTCCATAGAAGATTTGGCGGAGGATGAAATAGAATATGAAATATCACCGGGTGAGGTTGATATACATTATGGGAATCTATCAGAGAAAGCAAAAACTTTGGTTGATTCCTTCTTCATTGGCATATGCGTGATTGCTGGTGAGTTTCCCGACAATGTTCGGATCGCATAACATGATATGTCCGAAATGACGTTAAACTATGATTCTATGCAACACTCTGGGACGTATGGAATGGAGCGGGGCAGAAAGCGAGGTAACAGTATGAAATTTAAAGATAACCATTGGAGATTTCCAATGACGAATTTACAGTTGTTTGCCGATGGAGACGGCGGCGGATCTGGAACCGGAGACGGCGGCGGAGCAGGTGCAGGAACTGGAGCAGGTAGTGTAACTGAACAAATGTCATTTGATGATTTCTTAAAATTGGAAGGAAATCAGGCAGAGTTTGACCGGCGTGTGCAAAAAGCCACGCAAACAGCTGTGAGTAACGCACAGCAGAAATGGAAGACTCTGACAGATGATAAGGTATCCGAAGCGGAAAAGCTGGCACAGATGACAAAGGAAGAGAGAGCCGAATATAAAGCACAGAAGCTTCAGAAAGAGCTTGATGATTACAAGAAGAAAGAAACACTTTCCGAGATGTCGAAGACAGCAAGGAAGATGTTAGCAGATGAAGAAATCAATATTCCTGATGAATTACTTTCACATTTGGTATCTGATAGTGCAGAAGATACAAAGGCTTCTGTGGAGTCTTTTGTAAAACTATATAAAGCAGCAGTTCAGGCGGCGGTAAAAGATGCATTGAAAGGAAATCCTCCAAAAGCAGGCACAGGAGGAAATCAAACGATGACAAAAGAACAGATTCTGGCGATCAAAAATCCATCTGAGAGACAAAGATTGATTGCCGAGAATATCACATTATTTCAATAAAGGAGAAGATGAAGCATGCATAACATTGAAAAATTAGGATTACAGGTATTTGCAGCACCTGATAACATGACTGGAAAGTCTCAGATTCAGGTGAGAGCTAGAGAGATTGATTTTGTAACGAGCTTTGGCAAGAACATGCAGGCGTTACTGGATGTCATGGGAATTACCCGAATGATTAAAAAAGAGAACGGATCTGTGTTAAAGATCAAGAAGGCTTCTGGAACATTGCAGGACGGAGATGTTGCTGAGGGCGAAGAGATTCCGATGTCTCAGTACAAAGTTGAGGAAGAAACATTCGATACAATTAAGATTAAAAAGTATCGAAAAGGTGTTTCTATTGAAGCAATTGCAGAAAGAGGCTATGAAGCAGCAGTAGAGATGACTGATGAGGAATTTAAGTCTGATCTGCAGAATGTAGTGCTGGATAAATTTTATACTCAGCTTAAGATGGGTTCTCTGGTAGGACATGAGACAACCTGGCAGATGGCATTTGCGATGGCAATCGGAAAAGTGAAGAATAAGTTTGAAACGATGAAGCGTACAGCAACTGGAGTCGCCGTATGGGTAAATACACTGGATGTATATAAATACATTGGTGCTGCTGACATTACACTTCAGACTGCATTTGGTATGCAGTATATTAAAAACTTCCTTGGTGCAGATATAGTGTTTGTATCTAGCCAGATACCGGAGAATACGGTAATCGCCACACCGCTCAACAATCTGATTGCCTATTACGTAGATCCGTCTGACGCCGAATTTGTGAAGGCAGGTCTTGAGTATACAACTGACTCTGCTACTGGATTCATTGGATTCCATGTGCAGGGAAATTACGAACATGCTATTTCTGATATGTTCGCAATCATGGGCGTGAGACTGTTTGCAGAGTATCTGGATGCAATCGCTTACATTGCGGTTGGAAGTTCCGATACTCAGACTCTTGGAGAGTTAACAGTAACGTCTGTTGCCGGTACCGAATCTGGCAAGACCCAGCTGACAGTTGAACCGCAGCTTGCATCTATTAACAACGTCCTGAAGTATAAAACAAATGTTTCAGCAGCAACGTCTGTTACTTATGGAATGGATGTTAAGACATGGACGAAATGGGATGGAGTATCTGAGATTTCTGCTACATCCGGACATCATATCACTGTTGTAGAGTGTGATCAGAACTACAAGGCTATTCGCTCTGGCGATGTTGTAGCCGTTGTGAAGTCATAAAAGGGAGGTAGCAGCATATGTACAAAGTTGTTAAAGCGTTCCATGATCTGAAAGATGTTAAGAAAACAAAAAGTGGAAATGTTTATTATGAGTACAATGTAGGTGATACATATCCTCGGAATGGGTTAAACCCTTCCGAGGAGCGTATTGCTGAACTTTCTGGGGAAAATAACAAGCAGGGAACTCCGTTGATTAAGTTGGTTGAGGAAACTGTAAAGGAAGATAAAGAGGAATCAACTGTAAAAGATTCTTCAAAGAAAACAAAATCTTCTGCAAAATAGGGGGTGCGAGAAATGGCGGTACTTGATGATGTAAAGCTTCTTCTTGATATACCGGAAAGTGATGCTGATTTGGATAATAAGTTGAATCTGATTATCAAAAATGCGGAGCGGCAGGTACTGTCACATCTGCCGTCCGGCTTAGATAATGTCCCGAATGAATTGGAATATATCGTTTGTGAGCTTTCCGTAACTCGGTTTAACCGTCTTGGAAATGAAGGTATGTCCAGTTACAGTCAGGAAGGAGAAAGTATTACATATGGAGATGATATCGCTCCGTATCTTTCTGCTATACAGGCTTGGAATAATATGCAGAAGAACAATACAAGAGGGGTGGTGCGATTCCTATGAGGTATAGCAAACCGCTCTTCTTTGTGAAATCTGGAAGTAAAGTATACGATCCTGATACTGGTAAATGGAAAAAAGGGTCTGATGCCAGAATTAAGAAGTATGCAAATGTGACTCATATGAGTGCAGAATGTCAACAGAAAGTTTTTGGCGATGTAAAAGCAAACCGTTACATCATCAGATTACAGAGGGAATATATAGATTCCTACGATTATATAGAAATGGATGGGAAAAATTATACCGTAGATACAGAACGATTCTCGAGTGATAAACAAAGTTTGGTGGTGATACAAAATGGCTGAGATAAAGATTGAAGGTTTGGATAAGCTGGAAAAGCAGTTAAAAAAGAACGCTACATTGAATAAGGTGAGAACAGTAGTCCGAAAGTGTGGAGCTGATTTACAAGGGACAGCGCAGAGAAAGGCACCTGTTGGCACACCGGCAAGCACAGGTATCCCGGGATATGTCGGCGGTACATTAAAACGGAGTATAGGGCTTGAATTGTCGGATAGTGGAATGACAGCGGAGGTTGAACCTACGGCAGAATATGCGCCTTATGTTGAGTATGGAACGAGGTACATGAAAGCAAAACCGTATCTAAAGCCAGCTCTTGAAGAAGTTGAACCTAAATTCAAGGCAAAAATGAAAGAATTGGTGAAATAGGAGGCGGATGCAATGAAAACAGCGGAGCAGGCGATTCACGATGTTTTGTGGAAGTCTCTATCATCGCGGGTTTATGGGAATATCTATGAGAGCAGACCAATGAATGAAGTTGGATATCCATTTGTGGATTTTGAAGATCTTCAGACGAATTACTCTGGCACGAAGAGCGGTGCAATATCTAATGTATCTGCAAATTTGAACATTTGGGATACGGAAGATAATCGCAAGAATGTATCTAATATCTGCGGATCCATATTTGAGCTGTCATCGTGTCTGAATGAGGCCTATGGATTTAAAGTATCTCTCCGTGTGCAGGATTCCAGCATCCGAATCATTCAGGACAGAACCGTAACTCCTCCAGTTTGGCGAGGAATGGTAAATTTAGTATTTGATATTTTATAAGGAGGAAATGAAATGGGAGTAATTAAAGGAAAGAGAATTATCTATCTATATCGTATTTTAAAAGATGCTGCTACAGATGATGCAACAGCAGTCGCATTTACGACAGAAAACAGTAAATCAAAGTCTAGAGATTCAGATACCGTTACTACGAAGGATGGGACTATCAGAGTTCCCGGAGAAGTAGAGACAGAGATTAGCACGACAGCACTTTTTGCAAGTGAGAATGATGCTATGATCGATAAGTTAGAAAAAGCTCTGGATGATGGAGATAAAGTGGAGATCTGGGAAGTAAATCTGGACAAGCCTGGAACTAGCGATAACGCAAGTAAGTTTGCAGCAAAGTATTTTCAGGGATATGTGACCAGCTTTGAGTTTTCTAGCAATTCGGAAGACCATGCAGAGGCTTCATTAGACTTTGGCATTGAAGGAAAAGGCGTAGATGGTTATGCAACCGTCACAGACGAACAGCAGGAACTTGCAGCATATGTATTTAAAGATACACCAAAAACAGGAGCATAATTATATGGAGGTAATGAAAAATGTATGAATTAGAAATGAATGGTCAGTTAGTTCAGCTTAATTTTGGAATGGGATTTCTAAGAGAAATAAACAGGACGGTATCAGCACCTGTTAATGGGCTGAACGGAGTGACACAGAACATTGGGTTGAGATATACAGTTGCAAGATTGATAGACAAAGATGTAGAAGCTCTTGTAAAGGTAATCAGTGTTGCGAACAAAGGATGTGAGCCTAGAGTAACGGAAGGAGCCATTGATGCTTTTGTCGAAAATGAAGAAACAGATATGGACGAGGTGTTCGAAAACATTTTGGGTTTCTTAAGGAAAGCAAATGCTACAAAGAATGCAACTCTGGAAGTGATCGAGGAAGTGGAGAAAGAAAAAGCGAAACAGGAAGCAATGGAGAAGGCGAGGATGGAAGTGATGCATTAAGCATCGAAGAATACTACCATGAAGTGGCGGTTGACTGCTTCCGGTATCTTGGGTTTAAAAGCCTATCAGAAGTAGACCGCCTGACAATTCCAGAATATGAACTGTTAATGGAAGCCTACCAGTTGAAAATGGTTGATGATAATTACCACGCACACTGGCAGGCTTTTCTTAATTTTGCTGTACAGGCTAAGAAAAAGGCTGGAAAGCGAAAAGAAAGGCCTGTTTATAGCCGGTTTGATAAATTCTTTGATTACGAAAAAGAAATCAAAAAAATAAAGGCCAAAAAGAAGGATAAAAAAGAGCGTTTTTCTGGAATTGGTAAGTTGTTAAGAAAGGAGGGCACATAAAACATGGGTGATTTTTCTGTAAAAGCAATTCTATCTGCAACAGACAAAAATTTTTCATCTACGATGAAGAGTGCCCTTGGTTATACAAACAATCTAAAATCTACCCTGACAAGCGGAATTGGATTCGGGGCAATGATGGCAATCGGCCAGAAAGCAATATCTGTTGTTGCGAATAGCACGGCTGGTCTTGTCAATGAGATAGATTCTTCAAATGCTGCCTGGAAGACATTTTCTTCCAATATGCAGATGGTTGGTAAAAACACCGATGAAATTGTAGGAATTAAAAAAGAACTTCAGGCATTTGCTGAGCAAACAATTTATAGCTCGTCCGATATGGCAAGTACATTTTCTCAGTTAGAAGCAGTTGGGACAAAAAATACAACAAAGCTTGTAAAAGGATTCGGAGGACTTGCGGCAGCGGCTGAGAATCCCCAGCAAGCAATGAAGACATTGAGTCAACAGGCAACACAGATGGCTGCAAAACCTACAGTTGCATGGATGGATTTTAAGCTGATGTTGGAGCAGACTCCAGCTGGTATTGCTGCAGTTGCGAAGCAGATGGGAAAAACAACATCGCAGCTCGTCACAGATGTACAGGATGGGAAGGTTTCAACAGAAGAATTCTTCGATGCAATTTCTGCTGTTGGTACGAACGATGCATTTACGAAGCTTGCCACAACGTATAAAACGGCTGGACAAGCTATGGATGGATTACAAGAAACTGTAGCAAATAAGCTGACACCATCTTTTGACGTATTGTCAGGTGTGGCAATTTCTTGTATTAGCGGCATTATAGATAAAATGGGAGAAATGGATGGAGATGCACTTGCAACTAAAGTATCTGGATTCGTAGATAATGCCAGTAAATATTGGAGTGTATTTAAGGCGGATTTTATCGAAGTGAAAAATGCATTTGGTGATGCCGTGAGTGCAATTGTCGGTGATATCGGAGAACTTACTGGCGCGTTTGGATCCACGGAGAGTGTGAATAGCTTCTCGAATGTGCTCGGCGTAGCTACGAATGCATTAACAACTTTTGCTGGTTTTTGTGAGAAACATTCAGAGACGATTGCAAAGGTAATTACGATTTTGCCGAAACTGTATATTGCATATAAAGGATTTAAAATTGTAAAGGCAGTAGCTCCATTTGTTGGAGCGTTCACCGGGGCAATCGGTGGATTGGCGAAAATGGGATTAAGCAAATTGGCACCGAATCTTTTCAATGTAGCTAAAGGACAGGACGAAGTCGGCAAATCAAGCAATAGCAGTTCAAAAAAGATGGTTGCATCTGCAAAAGCGTTTATGATGCTTGGTGTAGGTGTGCTTACTATTAGTGCTGGATTCTATTTGCTTGCACAGTCTGCAGTTGCGGTCGCAAATGCTGGTCCATTGGCTGTCGGGGTTCTTGCCGGTCTTGTTATTACGGTATCAGCTTTGAGCGTTGGTATGGTGAAAATGTTGTCTTCCATGAAAGGAGGAACGAAAAAGTTATCTGCAATGTCCACAGCTATGCTCGCACTTGGAGCCAGTATATTATTAATTAGTTCGGGATTTTGGATTCTTTCAAATGCCGCTGTGAATCTTGCAAATGCTGGTCCGTTAGCTGTAGGAGCAATGTTGGGAATGGCAGTTGCAATCGGAGCGCTACTGATTGTAGCTAAATCTGTTGCACCGACATTGACAGCAGGTGCAGTAGGGTTTATTGCATTCGGAGCGGCTGTTGTTTTAGCTGGTGCAGGAATGATGCTACTATCCAATGCCGCCATTAGTCTTGCTAATGCCGGACCTTTGGCGATAGGTGTAATGGTTGGTATGGTAGCTGCCATAGCAGGTCTCGCTGCCGGTGCAGCTGTTTTGGGCCCAGCACTAACAGCAGGTGCAGTAGGGTTTATTGCATTCGGAGCTGCAATTGTTCTTGTAGGTGCTGGTGCGCTATTAGCATCTGCGGCATTAAGTGTTGTGGCTGGGGTATTGCCTACAGTTGCTCAATATGGAGCTCAAGGGGCTGTTGCGATTGCAGCACTTGGAGCCGGTATGCTCGTGTTTGCTGTTGGAGCAACGATGGCTGGGGCAGGGTGCATGATTTTAGGCGCAGGTCTTCTTGTTGCAGCAGCAGGGCTAGTAGTGTTTGGGGCTGGAATGACTGTGGCTAGTGCCGGCACAGTGGTCATGTCATTAGCTTTAAAGACTGTTAACTCCAGTATGAAATCAATAGCAAGCAATGCAAAATCTGCAAAGAGTTCATTGACCAGTATGACATCATCCATTGATGTGGTTAATAGCGGATTAGATGCACTTGGAAATAAAGCCAAAGCTGGTATAAATAAATTGACAAGTGCGTTTTCTAATGGGGCCGGAAAAGCACAGTCATCAGCACAGACAATGATGAATGGATTTAATTCTGGAATTAGAACTGGGGGAAATATGGCAGTTGCAACATCCAGAAGTATTACGAATTCAATTGTATCTTCTATGAGATCTGCGTCATCTGGTTCTTATAGTTGTGGCGTGTATATCGGTCAAGGATTGGCAAATGGTATGCAAAGTCAGCTCGGAATAGTAAGAAGTGTATCAGTACAACTTGCAGCTGCAGCAGAGGAAGCAATTAGAGCAAAGGCTAAAATTCACAGCCCTTCTAGAATTTCTTATAAGCTAGCACAATACTGGGGAGAAGGCTGGATAGGGGGCTTGATCTCAAAAGTAAAAGCTGCATGGAAAGCCGCAGAAGAATTAGTATCGATACCAGATCTGGCAGCATCAGATGCAAATCTGTCATTCGCAGGCGGCTATGGAAATGCGACATTGTCAGAAGATTATAACTATAACCATACCGGTACGTATACAATCATAGTTCCTGTTGAGGTGGATGGACGTGAGTTCGCTAGAGCTACGGCTTCATATACGCAGGAAGAGCTGGAAAAGATCCAGAAGCGTAATAATCGAAGGAATGGGATAAGGTAGGTGAAAGAATGTACAGTTTTATAGACACAGATTCGAATGTGCCTGTGGCAAATGTGTTGCCGGCTGAAGCAATGTCTGTTAACGGCACGTATATAGAAAATGAGATAGCCGGTTATCGGACCTTGCAGGTGGAAGGAAGAGAACTTTTGGAGTCTGAGATCAGTGAAATGCAGATGGGATTCCGAGATGGAAGCTACTATCAGCAGAAGAGGGATGTTTCCAGAACTCTCACAATCACCTATCAGCTTTTGGCGAACGACGCGGAAGAGTTCCGTGAAAAATTTAATAAGCTATGCCGGATTTTGGATCAAGAACAGATGCAGATTATATTTGCGGACGAACAAGACAAGTTTTACACTGGTACAAAATCAAGTGTAAGTCAGCCTGATCCAGGGCGGCTGAATGTAGTCAGCTCTTTCGTAATCTATTGTTCAGACCCATATAAATATGCTGTCACTGAAAAGACAGCATCCAATAATAACGCCACATCGGTTGCGCTGGAGAACAATGGTACAAAAGTTATCCCCATCAGCGTAAAGGCCACAATGAAATCAGACAACGGTTACCTAGGATTGACCCTGGGTGACCGTTTTTATCAGGTGGGAGATCCGGGAGAGGTGGATGAGGTGGAAAAGGAGAAATCTGAAAAACTTTTTGACACCCACTTTACGTCTGCGGATGGATGGCTGCTCAATCAGGGCATTACCCCACCGGTGACGGCAGAACGCTTGCAGACCGGTACAGTGACTTATGTAACTGAGGATGCGGAAAGCGATGAGGGCTATGTAAAAGTAGCTGACTACAAGACGGGTGACAGCTGGCATGGAGCGGCACTGACGAAGACCGTGCCGCAGGACTCCCAAGGAGAATACCCTGTCAATTGGCGATCAGAATGGCGATTTGATATGAACACGGATGGAGGTCAGAACAAGGGCAGCCAGATCGGCCACAATTCGGTAACCTTTTCGGATGAGAATGATGAGATTATCTGCGCTGTCGTGTTTGAGGATAACAATCCGGTCTATGAGCGGTCTGACATGGCTGTGTATATTGACGGGAACCGGGTGTGGGACACAAGGGAGACGACAAGCTTTTACGTGACTGGACGAGGCGGAAATGGCCCTGTGGTGATTGTGGAAAAGCTGGGAAACCAGATCACGGTTAGCTTCAGCTATGGAGGAATAAAAAAGACATTTCTTAGCAGCAAGCCGGATGCCCAGCTCCGTAAAGTAACCTGGTATTGTGCAGCATATAAGAGTTATGCTCCGATCACAAATAATAACATCCGGGCCCTGAACGTCACGAAGCACAATGTCCAGTATTTTGAAGATATCCTGAATTTCCTGTCAGAGGGGGATGTAGTGGAACTGGATGGGCCGAAAAACGAGCTTTATATCAATGACATTAAGGACTGGGACCGGGTTGATATCGGAAGCCGGCCCCTGCTTTTACCTCCTGGGCAGCATACACTGGGGATCATTGTGTCAGAGTGGGCGGAAACTCCAGAGGTTGAAGTCACTTATCAAGAGAGGTGGTTATAGTGGAATGGTATATTATTGGCCGGGACATGCATGTGCTATGTCACGCATCTGCAGACGCACCAGATAGCCTTCCTATTGATGACAGTGGATCCAGTATGGGACAGAAGATTACGATCACCAACAATGTAGCTGTTGGGACCTATGATTTTACAGTCCCTGCCGGCCATCCGGATAGCGCATACATCGAAGAAGGGAATTATATTGCTTTTGAGGATAAGTATGGCAAACAGCGTCTGTATACGATTATGACGGTGGATGGTGATGAGGAATGGGACGTACATTGTGAGGACATCGGCCTGGATATGATCAATGAGGATGCGGAGATATGGGACTTTACCGGAACTCCGAAGACGGTAGCTGAGACCCTGAACAGCATGGTTCTGGCCGACTCCGGATGGACCATTGGGATTAATGAGATTCCGGACAGGACGAGGGCTACCAAGTATGAAGGCCTTACAGAGAGCCAGCTGTCCAGGCTTGGGTCCGTCATGAATGCATTTGAGGCGGAGTGTGATTTTGAGATCCAGATGCAGGGCTCCCGTGTGGTGAAGCAGGTCATTAATATTTATGAGTCGCTGGGTGAGGACAAAACACAGCAGCGGTTTATCGACGACATCAATCTTGTTGCGTTGTCCCGATCCGGGAGCATAGAGGATCTGTGTACCTGTTTACGGTGCTACGGGAAGGAAAATTCAGAGACCGGAGAAAGGACCACGATAGCTGATATTGTATATGATGATGGACGGTATTACAGCCCTAAGGGGCAGATCCGGATCTTCGATCGGGAAGCAAGAAATAAGTGGTCCCGCTTCCGGGCCTACAGCTACGAAGGGCAGGGAGAGTTTGACGGATACATCAACGGGACTTTTGAGTATGATACAGATGATCCACAGGAGTTATTTAACCGGGGGCTGTCTGAATTAGAATCCAGGAATAAAAAGAAGGTATCTTATGAAGCTGAGCTGTATGACCTGCAGGCAGATATCGGGGATACGATACAGATCGCAGACCACAGGCACCGGGAGAAGGTTTATCTGTCTGCAAGGATACAGACGGTGCAGAACCATTATTCGGTGGAAGGCGAGGATACGGGAGTACTGGCCAATTATAAGATCCTGACATCCAATCCCTCTACAGATGTGTCAGATGCCCTGGAAGAGTTGAAAAAACAGCTGGTGACGATCAGTGGGACGGACGTATCTTATCAGGTCGGCACATCCGGGACGGAGCCGCCGACGGGGGAATGGTCTTCCGTCCCTATAGAAGTGGAAGACGGCCAGTATTTATGGACTCGGACAGTCATCACCTATTCTGACGGGAGTAGCACTACGTCCTATTCTGTGGCCCGGAGCATGAAGGGTGAGGATGCGATCCTCCTGCAGATTGACAGCAGCAACGGGGACACGTTTAAAAACAGCAGCATTGCCACTACGTTGACTGTGGTGATCATCATGGGAGGCAATCGGATTGATACATCTGCAAAGATGGCGGATGCGTTTGGACCAGATGCCTATCTCATGTGGGAGTATAAAGCGTTTGGGGCGGATACGTTTACAGTGATCCCGGAGACGGATCCGAGGTTGTCTGATAATGGTTTTATCTTTACGATCGGTCCCCAAGACATAGACGTAAAGGCTGTGTTTAACTGCAGCCTGATATTTTAAGGAGGATACATATGCCAGTAAAAGCGAGTAACCAGAAAACACTGATGGACTTGACGGATGGATATTCCGTCATCCTAACCAATGACAATTATACATTTTTAGGGGATACAGACAGTGTCGAAGGCACCCAGTCTACGACCTGCCAGATCCAGGCACTGCAGGGAGCCAGCCAGGTAGCATGTGAGGTGGGTGAGATTACCACGCCTACAGGGCTGAGTATCGTCAGTAACGGCCAGACACCAATCCCTACACTGACGATCACGGCCACGGCCGCACTGACTCAGTCCGGCAGCGTGACCATACCGGTTGTGATCGGAGACATTACTATCAATAAGGTGTTCAGTTGGTCCATTGCCTTCCGAGGGCAGAACGGGCAGGACGGGAAGGATGGGACGAGTGTGACCGTGACCAGCACGTCTGTAACCTACCAGGTAGGTGCATCCGGGACGACGAAGCCAACGGGACAGTGGAGCACCAATATTCCAAATGCCCCTGCCGGACAGTATCTGTGGACGAAGACGGTTGTAAATTACAGCGATGGAAAGAGCACTGAGGCCTACAGTGTGTCCCGCAGTGCATCTGATGGGCAGGATGGACAGGACGGCACCAGTGTGACAGTCACGGATACGGATATTACATATCAGAAGAGCAGTAGCGGCACGACTCCGCCCACAGGGGTATGGTCGGAAACCATACCTTCTACTGCGGCTGGTGAGTATCTGTGGACAAGAACTATTATCACCTACAGTGATGACACATCGACCACGTCTTACAGCGTGTCACGGAATGGGACAAACGGAGCGGATGGAGAGGATGCTCTGAATTTGATCATCACTTCCAGTAACGGGGATATCTTTAAGAATACGGCCATTGCTACTACACTAACCGCACATGTGTATAAGGGCGGTGCTGAAGTGACAGGGAGTGCCCTGACCGCTCTGGGGACGATCAATTGGTATAAGGATGGCAGTTCGACGGCTATGGCAACTGGACAGACGCTCACGATTTCAGCAGGTGACGTGGAGAATAAGGCAACATACGTGGCGCAGCTGGAAGGATAAGATGGGAGGGATAGAATGTGGCTGTAAAAGCAAGAGATGAGGTTACCCTGGTACGGGTGGATGACGGAGCTGCAGGGAAAAACGGACAGATGCTATACGCAACCTGCAATACAGCATCGGCTACTGTAGCGAAAGTGGCCACTTTGGAAACCGGAACATTGACCTTAAAGGCCGGTTCGACCGTGGCAGTGAAATTTACTTATGCGAATAATGCGGCCAGTCCGACACTGAACATTGGCGGTACCGGGGAAAAAGCGATTTATACTCAGGGAGTGCGGTATGCCTACTGGGCAGCCGGGGCCACGGTGATCTTTACCTATGACGGTACTTACTGGAGAGTGGCAAGCGAGCCGGTGTATGCCAATGTGGCGACAATTGGCAATCCGTCTGGCAGGAATATTTATATAGACGGGTCGAAAGTCTATATTAGGGATGGCACTACAGTTCTTGCGGCATTTGCAGCAGATGAGATCAGCTTAGGAGAAAATTCCAGTTCATCAGTCATAAAAATGTGTGGAGACAATATAGAGTTTGGCGTGGTATCCATAGATGGTGAACAGCACAATTATCTACACAGCGTAGTTTTGAATATCAGTGTAAAGAAGCCGAATGAAATGGGGGCTGCTTCCTCTGCTGGCTTATTTATGCAGGGAGATACCGTAGATATATCTGGGAATCTGAAATATAAAGAAAACCCAATCGAAGATCTATTGAAGTGGAATCTGTTAAAAGAAGTATCTGGTACTGCATTTGGAAGTGTGACGATTCCATCCCTTTCTTTTTATAGAGAATATTTGCTGACAGTAGGACCCTGGGCATCTGGAAATACCGCGCTGAATAATCGGATCCTGGCATCTGCAGTGATTCCTGTCGGTGCGATGATTAATTCGAAAGGATATGAAGATGCAAACGGGGTTCATCAGGCATATTATTCATCGAAATATTGGTCCGGGTTAAATTGTGCGAATGATACAACAATACAGATACGAGCATCTGGTTTTGATGCAATTGCGAAACTGTGGGCAAGATAGGAGAAAATTATAGAATCGAGGTATTGAAATGTGATTGAAGCAATTATTACAGGGGCTGTTGC
Organism: Bariatricus sp. SGI.161; assembly: GCF_050313695.1. Classification (NCBI taxonomy): domain Bacteria; kingdom Bacillati; phylum Bacillota; class Clostridia; order Lachnospirales; family Lachnospiraceae; genus Bariatricus; species Bariatricus sp. SGI.161. The sequence goes on along the minus strand of NZ_JBNPLX010000007.1, from coordinate 44,254 downwards.
AATTGTGGTATGTATGATCAACAACTATTTTCAGCAGCGCAGATCAGAAGAACAGAACGACAAGACGATTGCCCTGATAGATTATAAGCTTACCGAACTCACGAAAAGAGTTGATAAGCATAATAATACAATAGAACGTACATATCATCTGGAAGAGCAGATGGCTCTTCAGGAAGAAAAAATGAAAGTGGCGAATCACAGGATTGAGGATTTGGAAAGGAAGGTAGAATGATATGGATCAGATTATGAACTATGTAAAACCGGAACTTATTGTTGTGGCGATTGTACTGTATTTTCTTGGGATGTGGCTGAAACAGGCTGCATTCATCAAGGATAAATACATTCCAATGGTACTTGGAATCGTCGGGATTTTTGTATGTGGTATCTGGGTGATGGCCACAGCATCATTTGCCACTGGGCAGGATATTGCACTTGCGGTATTCACGTCGATTGTACAGGGGGTTATGGTAGCCGGATTAAGTACTTATGTAAATCAAATATTTAAGCAGTTAAATAAGGATGAGTAGAGGGCGAGTAATCGTCCTCTTTTTGATATGAAAGGAGAACAGAATTATGAATTTTGTAGAAGCATTAAAGGCAATGAAGAACGGGGCGAAAGTAAAGTTGCCATCATGGGGCGGATATTGGTACTGGGACGAAGAAAAACAGACCATCATGATGCACACGAAGGACGGGAAAGAACTGGACATCAGAGAAACGCAGAGAGTAGAGTATACTCTTTCTAATGTAGCTTCTGATGAGTGGGTGATTTCGGATGAGAATAACTGCCCGGTGCTGGGTGGAGAAGCAACATTTTCTTTCTCAGATGCGATCAGGTATCTTAAGCGTGGGTTGAAAGTCAAGAGAAAAGGATGGAATGGTAAAAATCAGTATATTGAACTTGCTAAGAATATCAGTTACGTAAATCCATCTGAAGAAGTGGTTAATGCGGAGCATGAGGCCATTGGAAATCATGCTATTGCGTTTGTGGGAACTTCTGGTGTGCAGATAGGATGGCTTGCTTCTCAGGCTGACATGCTTGCAGAAGATTGGGTGTTTGTAGAGTAGAGAGTCGGAAACGGCTCTCTTTTATTGTGCGACGTCGCACAGGAAGGAGTGCATATGGGATATATAGAATATAAGAACGTATTGGATGGATGGTATGGATACAGCGAGGCAAAAGGACAGGATGATATTATCATCGACATTTACAATGCTCAGAGGGTAGAAAGCTATAAAATGACTCATAATGATCCGTGGTGCCATGCAACTGTTTCTGCAGCAGCCTACAAATCCGGTAACCAAGGAAGAGTTCCAAACACGGCTTACTGCCCTTACGGAATCAACTGGTTCAAAGCACGCGGATTGTGGACAGCCAGATATGTAAGCAATTACAACCCGGCAGTAGGCGACATCCTCTATTATGACTGGGGCGGTGATGGAGTATCTGACCATGTTGGAACCATCATTGCAGTAAATGGCAATACCCTTGTTGTGAGAGAGGGTAATAAAAACGATATGCTGACAGACCGTCAGATCAGCAAATGGTCCACATTAATTATGGGTTATGGGCGTCCGAACTGGGGTGGACAGACAAGCATTATCATTACTCAAGCACAGGCCATTCAGAGTGGCACCTACGGCATTGCCCGTAAGGATCTGATTAAGATTGGCCAGCAACATGCAATCAATTTTACTGGAGTTCAGATTTCAGTAGATGGAATTCCCGGAACCGAGACAAGCCGGATGAAAAAGAGAGTTGTGCAGCATGCAATGAACATGGATTACAATTCTGGATTGAGAGAGGATGGAATCTGGGGAAGATTATCAGATGGAGCATTCGGAACGCACTATGTATGCGAGGGTGAAACCCAGTATATGGTTACTGCCTGGGAAATCCTTCTGATGCTGAATGGATATGATCCGAAAGGCGTAGAGCATCCTGGTAAATTCGGAAGCGGTTGTGCAGATGCGACAGATCTGTTCCAGAAAGACCATAATCTTGTTAGAGACAAGGTTGCTGGAAGAAAGTCGTTTATGACTGCTATGAATTAATAGAATAGAAAACGACCGCCACATCCCAGAACAGGGAAGGTGGCGGTCAGAAGTTTAATCCCATGTTGTTATTTTATACCCATTATGTATGTCCGTACAACGATTTTCAATCGTCATATTTCGACATACAAGAGATTAAAATAGTTATTTTTCATTCTGAATTATCGCATATTAATATTAACGGTTAGTGACACGTTAGTAACAAAACCAACGAAAAATGGCGTGTTTTCGTTATTTTATTTTAAGAAGAAATTAAATTATTATTTCCTTTTTATTCTCAGAACTTATCCTCGCTCTCTGTCGATGAACATGAGAATGAATGCCAGAAACATCATCACAGAACAACATAGAATTGCCTTTTCGTGAAAAATCTTGATAAAAGCATTTCCTATTACAGCACCGATGACAAAGCAAAAGATGATGCCATAATAAAGCAGGCCTTTTTCCAGATGCCCCTTCTCTTTTGTATAGAAATAACTGCACAGGTTCTGAGTGGCACTTCGCAGGTTGCCGATACACATGGTAGTTGCTATACCGTTTCCATGTATCTTGCGGAAACTTTCCACCTGTATCCCGCATGCCAGAGAAGTCAGACTGTTCGCCAACAGGTTCATGCTATGAGGCATAAGACTTACTGTTGCCAGGATCAGAGCTTCAAACAGTACGGAAATCTGCCTCCAGTGTAATCGAATTATTCCTTTCATCCGAACAACATCGGCCAGGGCGATTCCAATGGCAAAAGCCAATACAGGGAATAGATACCGTACGACCAGATGAAAATTGCCTTCAGAAAGAGAGACACCTAAAAGAAGCATATTTCCAGTCTGGGCATTGGCAAATACCCTGCCGCGTTCCAAGTAGGAGTAGGCGTCCATGAAACCGCCGGAAAGTGCTAATATGATTCCTAATTCTATAGATTCAGAGACTTGAAGTGCACGTTTCATAATGAAGTTCCTTTCTGGCTTGCATTGATTTCGCACCAATTATAGGTGGATTCTTTTTCCATGTCAACAAGTCCAGAAGTAAATTAGCACTTTGTATAATAATTGTCAGTTTTATAAATTCTCTTTAGCAAACTTTTAACGTGTCAAAGGATTTTTCTGAAAGTGTAGCTGAAAAGAAGGAATTGTGATATGATTAATGACAAGCTGAATATTATGGAGGAAAGCGATATGGAAAAATCAAAAGTTTATTTTACCAATATGAAAGCATCGTTCAATGAGAATCTGCCACAGAAGTTAAAACGCCTGATTCGTACTGCAGGTATTGAGGAGATTGATTTTAAAGATAAATATGCGGCAATTAAGATGCATTTTGGAGAACCGGGGAATCTTGCATTTTTACGTCCAAACTATGCAGCTGTCATTGTAGATATGGTAAAGGAACTGGGAGGAAAACCATTCCTTACAGATTGTAATACTTTATATGTCGGTGGTAGAAAGAATGCACTGGATCACTTGGATTCTGCGTATCAGAATGGATTTTCTCCATTTTCTACAGGCTGTCATGTGTTGATCGCTGATGGACTGAAGGGTACAGATGAGGTACTGGTACCTGTTGACGGAGAATATGTTAAGGAAGCGAAGATTGGACGTGCAGTCATGGATGCAGATGTATTCATTACGTTGAATCATTTCAAGGGGCATGAGGCGACCGGTTTTGGCGGAGCACTTAAGAACATTGGCATGGGCTGTGGCTCCAGAGCTGGAAAGATGGAGATGCACAGTGCAGGAAAGCCATATGTGGAACAGGAAGAATGTGTGGGCTGCGGGAATTGTATCCGTATCTGTGCACATGATGCACCTTCTATTACAGATGGCAAGGCATCTATTGATCATGATAAGTGCGTTGGCTGTGGCAGATGCATTGGTGTCTGTCCAAAGGATGCAGTCTGTCCGGCAGGGGATGAATCCAATGATATATTAAATAAGAAGATAGCCGAATACAGTCTGGCAGTGGTGAAGGATCGTCCACATTTTCATGTGAGTCTGGTAATTGATGTATCTCCGAACTGTGACTGTCATGCAGAAAATGATATTCCAATCGTACCGGATGTAGGAATGTTCGCATCCTTTGACCCAGTAGCGCTGGATCGTGCCTGTGCAGATGCAGTGAATCGGATGCCGGTGATTGCCGGAAGTCAGCTGGATCAGATGCCGCATGTGCATCATGATCATTTTATTGATTCTGCACCGACTACAAACTGGAAGGTGTGTCTGGAACATGCAGAGAAGATTGGACTTGGAACACAGGAATACGAACTGATAGAGATCTAAGAATGCATTTATAAATTAGGAGGAAATATGACAAAAGCAGAATTGGCACTGGAAGTTATTGAACGTTTGAAAAAAGAATATCCGGATGCGGGATGTACTCTGGATTATGATCAGGCATGGAAGCTTCTGGTCAGTGTCCGGCTTGCGGCTCAATGTACAGATGCCCGGGTCAATGTTGTGGTAGAAGGATTGTATGAGAAATATCCGGATATAGATGCACTGGCTGCGGCAGATGTTGAGGATATCGAGAAGATTGTAAGACCCTGTGGATTGGGAAAAAGTAAGGCGAGAGATATCAGTGCCTGTATGAAGATGCTGAAAGAAGAGTACGACGGGAAAGTCCCGAAAGACTTTAACGCATTGCTTAAGCTGCCAGGTGTAGGAAGAAAGAGTGCGAACCTTATCATGGGAGATGTGTTTGGTGAGCCTGCAATTGTAACAGATACACATTGTATCCGTCTGGTGAATCGAATCGGTCTTGTAGATGGAATAAAAGAACCGAAAAAGGTAGAGATGGCACTCTGGAAGATCATTCCGCCGGAAGAAGGCAGTGACTTCTGTCATCGTCTGGTATACCATGGGCGTGATGTCTGTACGGCACGAACCAAGCCATATTGTGAGAAATGCTGTCTAAAAGATATCTGTGCGAAAAATGGAGTAGAGTAAGTTCATAAGAAGTGTATAGGAGAATGGTTATGGCAGATATTGTAGGAATGCTGGATGAATTACAGAATCGTGCTCTGAAAGATGAGAAACTTAAAAAGCAATTGCTTGCAACGCGGACAGAATCAGATCCGGTAGCTGCATTTTGCAGGACATGCAGGGAATTGGGATATGAGATCTATGAGATGGAACTGATCAGCGCCGGGGAGGAATTTCATGCTTCTATGAAAAGAAGTACCAATGGAGGCGGAGAGAATTCACCGATGTTGGAAAGTGAAGATGACTTCTATGAATTGTTTTTTGCAAGTCTGGAATAAAAAGAGATGGCAGGTGAATCGTAATGATTACTTGCCATCTTTCTGTCAAAGCTTATGGTTGATTCTGATTCATGCTTTTCAAAGTTTCAACGAGCTCCATATCGTCTTGTTTTAACTTGATATTTGAGCAATAATTCTTTCCCTCTGGTGTTGTGACTGTGATCTCAATCACTGTTCCTTCCATCAGAGCTTCCCTGGATACTGCGTTTATAAATAAAGGAAATTTGGGATGGTTGGCGCGGAAACGGTCAATACAGCTTTTTATTTTTTGAATCATTGCAATCTGATTGAAGTTCATATTCATGATGATTTCGCCTCCTTTGAACATATACCTATGGGGCATTATACTGGAATTGGAGGAAATAGTCAAAAGGAGAATGAATAAAAGAAAATGGAACCGATAGATATATTAAAGCAATATTTTGGATATGACACGTTCCGTGAGGGGCAGCGCCCATTGATTGATTCTGTCCTGAAGGGACGGGATGTTTTAGGAATTATGCCTACGGGAGCTGGAAAGTCGATGTGTTTTCAGATCCCGGCACTTATGATGGAAGGCATTACCCTGGTCATCTCTCCTTTGATCTCACTGATGAAGGATCAGGTCGGAGCACTGAATCAGGCAGGAGTCCATGCAGCGTTTTTGAACAGTTCGCTGACAATGGGACAATACGTGAAAGCGCTTCGCCTGGCAAAAGAAGGTCGCTATAAGATTATCTATGTAGCACCGGAACGATTGGAGACGGAAGGATTTCTTGAGTTTGTGTTATCTGAAAATGTGCATATCTCCTTCCTGGCAGTGGATGAAGCACATTGTGTCTCGCAGTGGGGGCAAGACTTCCGCCCCAGTTATCTGAAGATCATAGAATTTTTAAAGAAACTGCCATATCGTCCGGTGGTAGGCGCATATACGGCAACTGCAACGGAAGATGTACGTGATGATATTATGGATATTCTAGAGTTGCAGAATCCATACGTGATGACGACTGGATTTGACAGAGAGAATCTGTATTTTGCAGTAAAAAAGCCGGTAGATAAGTACAAAGAACTGGTACATTATCTGAAAGACAGGGAGAAAAAGTTCTCGGGAAGCAGTGGGATCATCTACTGCCTTACCAGAAAAAATGTGGAAGATATTTGCTATAGATTGAGAAAGGAAGGATTTTCTGTTACGAGATATCATGCCGGATTAAGTGATGAGGAACGAAAAGAGAATCAGGAAGATTTTATCTATGACAGACGTCAGATTATGGTGGCAACCAATGCATTTGGTATGGGGATTGATAAGTCGGATGTGCGCTTTGTGATTCATTATAATATGCCGAAGAATATGGAAAGCTATTATCAGGAGGCGGGACGAGCCGGCAGAGATGGAGAGCCGGCGGAATGCATCCTCTATTATGAACCCTTGGATGTGCGTACGAATCGTTTTTTTATAGAAAATGGAGAAGATAATGAAGAGTTAGACGAATTCACACGCCAGCTTGTAAAAGAACGGGATATTGAGCGTTTGAAGCAGATGACGTTCTATTGTTTTACCTCCGAGTGCCTGCGCCATTATATATTGAAGTATTTTGGAGAGAATAGTTCGGGGTATTGTGGAAACTGTCTGAATTGTATGACTCAGTTTGAAGAGGTTGATATTACCAATGAGACAAGAGCCATTATTCATTGTATGGATGCAAATCGAATGAACTATGGTGTTTCTACAATTATTGATATTCTGCGTGGCGCGAAGAATCAGAAGATTCTCTCCAAAGGATTGAATCAGAATCCGGAGTATGGAACTTTGTTACAGATAACAGTGGCAAGACTCAGACAGATCATACAGGAATTAATGTATCAGGGGTATCTGGAATTGTCCGGTGACCAGTATCCGGTCATTCAGACGACGAGGAAGTCAGCCGAATTCCAGCAAAATAATCGTACATTTGTGATGAAACTTGCAAAAGAAAAAGAACAAGAAGAAGTGTCAGGAAGAAAGCAGAAGAGGGGAAGCAGGAAAAAAGCCGGAGCTGCTGCTATGCTTTCGGAAAAGGATCTGGAGCTCTTTGAAACTCTTCGTGTGCTCCGCCGGGAGATTGCCGGGGAAGAAAAGGTGCCTCCATATATGATCTTCTCGGATAAAACACTTGCTTTAATGAGTGCTGCGCATCCTGAGAATCTTGAAGAAATGCTGCGAATCAGTGGAGTGGGAGAATTCAAACTACAAAAATACGGGGAACGTTTTTTGCAAGTTATTTGCAGGTAACCAAGAATCACTGTTGAGAATTATTAATTACTATGTTGTCATATTAATGATACAGAAGAGGGTAGAGAAACATGATGGATTTACAATATGCAAAAAAGCAGTTTGAATGTTATCTGAACCATTATGACAGGGACGATGACAAGATACGATTGAAGATTGTGCACACATATGGCGTGGTAGAATGTAGCTGCCAGATTACCCAGAGAATGGGACTGCCAGAAGAAGATAGGCAGTTGGCACAACTGATAGGCTTACTACACGATATTGGAAGATTCGAACAGTTGAAACGATACAACAGTTTTGAACCGGATACCATGGACCACGCCAGTTTTGGTGTGCAGATATTGTTCGAAGAAGGAATGATTCGTCAGTTTGTGCAGGATAATACATGGGATTCTATTATAAGGACGTCTATTGCAAAACATAGTGATTATAAGCTGGAAGGAATCGAAGATTCCCGAGAACTTATGCATGCCCGTATTATCCGGGATGCAGATAAGCTTGATAATTGCCGTGTCAAACTGGAAGATCCAATTGAGACCATGCTGGGAGTCTCTGCTGAAGAAGTAGGAAAGACGAAGATCAGTCCAGAAGTCATGGAACAAGTTTATAGAAAAGAATCTATTCTTTCTCAGACCAGAAAAACAAAGATGGATTACTGGGTATCTTATCTGGCATATTTTTTTGATATCAATTACGAAGCGACATTTCAGATCATAAGAGAACAAAACTATGTAGACCGCCTGATCAATAGAATCCCATATTCCAATCCTGAGACGGTGGCGAAGATGGAAGAAGTGAGGAGCATAATACATTTTTAAGAATATGTTTATAGAATTCTCTATTTCCCTGGCGTATAATTATTAACATACATGTGAGGAGGCCGTTATATGAAGTGGAAGTCTAGACAGGAAGTACAGGAAAGGGAATATGATTATGAAGTAGAACGAACTCCGGTGGCTCGTTACCAGCCGGTATATACAGAAGGCCTTACAAACAGGCAGGTACAGGAGCACAGAGATGGAGGCTGGTCGAATCTGTCCGTAGATCCTCCGGCGCAGACTACTAAGGAAATTATACATGAGAATGTATTTACATATTTTAACTTGATATTTCTGGTGCTGGCAATATTACTCTGCCTGGTAGGTTCTTTTCGGAATCTTACGTTTTTACCGGTGATTATCATTAATACTTTAATAGGTATTATTCAGGAAGTCCGGTCGAAGAATGTATTGGCGAAGCTGAATATGCTGAATGCGCCGCATGCCAGTGTGGTGCGCGGAGGTAAAGAATCAGTCGTGGATTCGGAAGAACTGGTGCTGGATGATATTGTTCTATTTAAAAGTGGCAATCAGATCTGTGCAGATGCAGTCGTTGTGGAAGGAGAAGTGCGGGTTAATGAGGCTTTGCTTACCGGCGAATCGGACGAGGTTATCAAGAGATGCGGAGATCATCTGATGTCCGGGAGCTTTGTGGTAGCCGGACAATGCCATGCCCGGCTGGAAGCAGTAGGAGTGGATTCTTATATTTCAAAATTGACGCTGGAAGCAAAGGCGATGCAAAAGGGCGAACAGTCGGAGATGATTCGTTCATTGGATAAACTGGTCAAGTGTGTGGGTGTGGCACTGATTCCAATTGGAATTGTGTTGTTCGTTCAGGGATTCTTCTTTAATGGAGAGACATTCCGCAATAGCATAACTTCCATGGTAGCGGCAGTGATTGGCATGATTCCGGAAGGATTGTATCTTTTGGCCAGTGTTGCCCTGGCTGTCAGTGCTATGCGTCTGGCGAAGAAGAAGGTGCTGCTTCATGATATGAAAAGTATTGAGACACTGGCGCGTGTAAATGTCCTGTGTGTAGATAAGACAGGAACCATTACAGAGAATTCGATGAGTGTAAAGAAGTTGGTTCCGACCCAATTATATGATAAGGAGACAACACCAGAACTGGAAAAATTGGTGGGAGACTTTGTCAAGGCCATGGGCAGTGATAACAGTACGATGGAAGCGCTGAAAGAATATTTTAAAGATGGAACCGGAGCTGTTGCAGTTCGCACAATTCCATTCACATCTGCGACAAAATACAGTGGAGTCGTGTTTGAGGAAAAATCTTACGTACTGGGAGCGCCAGAGTTTGTGCTGCGTGAGGACTATGAGACTTATCGGCTGGAGATTCAGACTTATGCAAAACGTGGCTATCGTGTGTTGGTTTTCGGAACATATGAAGGAACGCTGGAAGGAACGAAGTTGACAGAGAAGGTTCTCCCGCTGGGGTATATTCTTCTTGCCAACCCGATTCGAAAAGAAGCACCAGAGACATTTGCCTACTTTGCAGAGCAGGGAGTGGAAGTAAAGGTCATCTCTGGAGATAATCCTATGACAGTATCTGAAGTTGCAAAAGAAGCAGGTATTGAGAATGCAGAGGAATATATAGATGCAACAACGCTTACAACAGATGAAGATGTGGAGCGTGCGGTCGCAAAATATACGGTATTCGGACGGGTAACTCCTGCACAGAAGCGGCAGTTTGTACAGGCTTTAAAGAAGCAGGGTAAGACAGTCGCAATGACTGGCGATGGAGTCAATGATGTGCTGGCACTTAAGGATGCGGACTGTAGTGTGGCTATGGCGTCAGGAAGCGATGCGGCAGCACAGGCATCACAGGTGGTATTGTTAGAGTCGGATTTCTCCTGTATGCCATCCGTTGTGTTGGAAGGAAGACGTGTGGTTAATAATATTCAGCGTTCAGCAACACTGTTCCTTGTGAAGAATATCTTCTCTTTCCTGCTGTCCTTGTTCTCCGTGGTATTTATGATTACTTATCCGCTGGAACCTTCGCAGGTGTCTTTGATCAGTATGTTTACGATAGGAGTTCCTGCGTTCTTTCTGGCATTGCAGCCGAATAAGGATCTTATTAAAGGTCATTTTTTGCCAAATGTAATTCTAAAGGCATTGCCGGCGGCTCTTACGGATGTTCTGGCAGTAGGTTCTCTGGTAGTATTTGGGCAGATCTTTGCAGTAGGTGCAACCGATATCTCAACAGCAGCTACGATGCTGCTTGCAATTGTCGGATTTATGATTCTGTATAGAATCTGTCAACCGTTTAATGTATTTCGAATTGTGATATGGGTAGGCTGCGTCATCGGGTTGCTGGCCTGCAGCATATTCCTGCCAGATTTATTTGCAATTACAGGAATGTCTACGAAATGTATCATGCTGTTTGTGGTATTTTCAATTGCAACAGAACCGGTGCTTCGTTATCTGACGATGTTGGTTGGTGGAATGCAGGATTTACATAAGAAGATCTTTCATAAGAAGGCATAAGAAACCGGAAAACAATAGTAGGAGATGATAGAAAATGAAGTTGCAAGTAGTGTTAGGAGATATTACCAAGAGTACCTGTGATGCAATCGCAAATGCGGCGAATACGTCTCTGCTTGGCGGAGGCGGCGTAGATGGAGCAATTCACAGGGCGGCTGGCCCAGAGCTTTTAAAAGAATGCCGGACTCTGGGTGGATGTAAGACGGGAGAAGCCAAGATTACAAAAGGCTACCGGCTTCCGGCCAGATACGTGATTCATACTCCAGGACCAGTCTGGCATGGTGGACAGCATAACGAAGAGAGATTGCTCCATAATTGTTATGAAAATTGTCTGAAACTGGCAGTCGATGCTGGATGTAAAAGTATTGCATTTCCGTCAATCAGTACAGGAATCTATGGTTTCCCGTTAGAAAAAGCGGCACCGATTGCGGTAAGTACCATCCGCAGCTTTTGCACAGAGCATCCGGAAATCGAAGTAGTGCAGATGGTGTGCTTTGATCGCAATACTTTCTCTTATTACGAAAAAGCAGTAAAAGAACAAGACATTTAGTCGAATGTGAGGAACCTAGACAGGGATGATATTACCATCCAGATCTTTCCAGATAAAAGCTCCGTCATAGATCATGTATCCATGGGCGGAGTTTTCTTTTGGAATGGATACAGAGCCAGGATTCATATAGATATAATCGCCCATGTTCTGGTTAGCCGGAATATGAGTGTGACCATTCAGCAAGATATCCCCGTCTTTTAACATCGGCGGATTCTGTGGATTGAAATGGTGCCCGTGTGTGGCGAAGATTGTCTGTCCGTCTAATTCCAGAAAGCAATAGTCAGCCAGAATCGGAAATTCCAGAACCATCTGATCCACTTCGGTATCACAATTACCCCGAACGCACAATAATTCTTGCTTCAAAGGATTCAGCATAGCAATTACTTCTTTTGGATTATAATCCTTCGGCAGATCATTTCTGGGACCATGATATAGAATATCCCCCAACAGCAATAATTTGTCTGCCTGTTCTTTCTGGTAAGCTTCTATCATTTTTTTACAATAATATGCGGAACCATGAATATCTGATACAATCATTAATTTCATGTAAAGTACCTCTCTTTCTCATCATGTACCTTATTCTAACATAAATCATCAGAGGAGTAAAATTGGATTTCTTTCTGATATTATATATGTTAAAATAAGGATGGAGGTGGCTGAATGCTTATATTACTTGCGCTTGTGTCCATTGTGATTGTGACATGTGTATTATGTAACAAATTATCGAATAAAATGGGGGTTCCCGTGCTTCTGGCGTTTATTTTGCTTGGAGTTGCTTTTGGCTCGGATGGAATCTTTAAGATACATTTTGATGATTTTGTTTTGGTAGAGCGGGTGTGTACGATCGCGTTGATTTTTATTATGTTCTATGGTGGGTTTGGCACCAATTGGAAAGAGGCAAGGGTAGTTGCACCAAAAGCTCTTATGTTGTCTTCTTTGGGTGTTGTTATAACAGCATTTCTTGTCGGAGTATTCTGTTATCATGTGCTTCATTTCGAATGGCTGGAGAGTCTTCTGATTGGAGCGGTCTTGAGTTCTACTGATGCAGCTTCAGTATTCTCGGTGCTGCGATCCAAGCAATTGAATTTAAAATATGGAACAGCCTCTCTTCTTGAGTTGGAAAGTGGAAGTAATGATCCGTGGGCATATATGTTGACGGTGCTTATTCTATCTGTGATGCGTGGAGAGAGCGGTACGCCGGTAAGTATTATGACAACAGTGCTGCAGCAAGTCTTAGTGGGACTGATTGTAGGGATGTTGATTGCCTGGATTGGTATGTGGGCGATTCGACACATTGATTTTGAAACTTCTGGTTTTGACACGATATTTGTGGTTGCGATTGCATTGATGGCGTATACATTTCCGTCTTTACTCGGCGGAAATGGTTATCTAAGTACTTACATTGTGGGACTTGTGTTGGGAAATGTAACCCTTCCGGATAAAAAACGAATGGTACATTTTTTTGACGGTGCAACAGGATTGATGCAGATGCTGGTATTCTTTTTGATGGGGTTACTTGCATTTCCATCACAAATGCCATCAATTCTGCTTCCGGCAATTGCGATATTCCTATTTCTTACGTTTATTGCAAGACCATTGGCAGTATGCCCATTGTTATCGGTTTTTCGCTCTAATCTCTCTCAGCAGTCAGTCGTTTCCTGGGCAGGGCTTCGAGGTGCGGCTTCTATCGTATTTGCAATTATGGTAACGGTGGATGATGCATATACGAAGAATGATGTGTTTCATATTGTATTCTGTGTAGTACTTCTCTCAATTGGAGTACAGGGTTCATTACTTCCTTTGATATCCAGAAGATTGCATATGATCGACAACAGTCAGGATGTCATGAAGACATTCAATGATTATACGGAAGAATCTTCACTGCAGTTTGTAGCCTTGACGCTTGAAAAAGGGCATGAATGGATCGGTCGGCAGATACAGAGTATAATATTGCCGCCACAGATGCGGATTGCATATATCCGAAGAGGAGAAGAGCAGGTCATTCCAAGGGGAAGTACAATTCTGGAGGAAGAAGATATATTAATTATGAGTGCTGTTGAATATCAGGGATCCCGGCCAATTGCAATGAAAGAGGTCTATGTCGACAAGAAACATAAGTGGAATAACCGGCAGTTGAATGAACTGGAACTTCCACATTCAAGAATTGTTTTGATAAAACGAAAGGGACATTCTTTTGCACCCACAGGAGAGAGCCGGATTGTGGAGGGAGATATGCTGGTACTTATAGGAGATGAGATTTAGAGGAGAGAAGAGGATGGAGCAGACAATTCAAATCAGTTATGCAGAACAGGCGGATGTTCCAGAGATTATGAAGATTATGACAACGGCCAGTCAGCTGGTCGAGGATGCAAAGTGGTACAGCATGGATGATGAAGCTTATGTAAGAAGACATATAGACCAAGAAGGTTTTGTATTAAAAGCGCTGATAGACAAAAAGACAGCAGGATTTCTTTTGGTTCGTTATCCGAAAGACGCCAAAGATAATCTGGGAGAATACTTGAATCTGACAAAACAGGAAAGCTTGATGGTCGCACATATGGAATCGGCAGCGGTTCTTCCAGAATATACAGGAAGAGGAATTCAGAGACAGCTGATGTCAGCAGGAGAAGATATCGTATTGCAGCAAGGATATCGTTATCTAATGGGAACTGCCCATCCGGAAAACAGATATAGTGTGAATAATTTTCTGAAATTAGGCTACAAGATTTTGCTTGAGACTGAAAAATACGGCGGTTTGCCGCGATATGTATTTTGTAAGGAAATGAACGGGCAATAAGTAGAAAAGTATGGTATACTATAAATGTAAATGATGACAGATCACGTTGAGCAAAAGGGGGTATTCCTATGACAGAAGAACTGATTAAAGAAGTAAAGCATATTCAGCAATGTCTGGTGAATAAGGATATGGAAGGCGACGAGTGGGAAGAGAAGATGGAGATTATCCGTAAGCTGGAAGATGTATCAAGTTATCTGAAAGATGCCCTTGGACGTGGCATAGAGTTCTGATGGATGATGGATCTATGATAGAAGCAATTGTGTTTGATATGGATGGTCTTCTGTTTGATTCTGAGCAAATTGTACAGCGTTCCTGGGAAGAAGCCGGCAATCAGCTTGGCCTGGAGCACATGGGAGAGACAATATACCATACACTGGGAATGAATCTGGCAGGAAGAAATCATTATTTTCGCAATACAATTGCGAAGGATTTCCCATGCGAGGAGTTTGCAAAGCAGGCAAGAATCTGGTTCTATAAGATAGTAAATGAAGAAGGGCTTCCTATGAAGAACGGTGCAAGGGAATTGCTGGAATATGGGAAGGCGAATGGGTATCGAATGGCGATAGCAACTTCTTCTCGTAGAGAGTATGCCTTAAAAAATCTGAAGGCGGCAAAGATATATGATTTTTTTGATGCTGGAGTCTTTGGTGATATGGTGCAACATGCAAAACCGGATCCCGAGATCTACCTGAAAGCCTGTGACAGCATTGGTGCAGCTCCTGCGAACTGTATTGCGCTGGAAGATGCACCGGCAGGTATCCGTGCCGCATATGCAGCTGGCATGAAGCCAATCATGATACCGGATCTTGTAGCTCCGACACCAGAAATCGAAGTTCTTCTATATGAAACATGTGATACACTTCTGGGTGTGATCGGAATCTTGGAAAAATTGAAAAAGTAGAAAAAGAATGATTAATATAAAGTAGAATAAAAAGGCAGATGCCAATGTCTGATCGATGACCATGACAAAGGTAGCTGCCTTTTATATTTGTGGAATCCAATTCCTAAGCTTTGATTAGCGTGCTTCCCAGCGGCCGGAAGCTCCACAGGGAAGAACCAGACCTGAGTGAGTGACCGGAAGCCCAATTTCCTGAGAATCTACGGTTCCATGGAATTGTTTTAATTCTGTCCCTAACATATAAGTAAGAACCGCCGGTGCAAGTCCTGTCGTATAGGAATTGACCAGAAAGAACAGTGGCTGGTCTGACAGAATCTGTGTACATAATTTAATCAGAGGATGAATAGCATCCTCGATCTTCCAGATCTCGCCTTTTGGACCGCGGCCATAAGATGGAGGATCCATGATGATTGCATCATAATGATTGCCTCTTCGAATCTCACGCTCTACAAACTTTACACAGTCATCTACCAGCCAGCGAATCGGTTTGTCAGAAAGGCCAGAAGAAGCAGCATTTTCCTTTGCCCATGCAACCATTCCTTTTGAGGCATCTACATGTGTCACACTTGCACCTGCTGCCGCTGCCGCCAACGTAGCGCCTCCAGTGTAAGCGAATAGATTCAATACCTTGATCGGACGGCCTGCATTTCGAATCTTCTCAGAAAACCAGTCCCAGTTCGCTGCCTGCTCCGGAAACAATCCGGTATGTTTAAAGCTAAATGGCTTCAGGTTGAAAGTCAGATTACCATAGTGAATCTGCCACTGCTCCGGCAGATGAAAGAATTCCCATTCGCCGCCGCCCTTCTTACTGCGGTGATAATGTCCGTTCATATGCTTCCATCCGCGTTCGGTCTTCGGAGTATCCCAGATGACCTGCGGATCCGGACGAACCAAAATATACTGTCCCCAGCGTTCAAGCTTCTCCCCTTTACTGCAATCTATTACTTCATAATCTTTCCAATGGTCTGCAATCCACATAATCTATAATCCTCTCTTTATAGCATCATGGTGTATCCACGTAAGGTACATATCAGATGCCAGATATTATTTTAGAATTTCAATAGGATTATAGCATGCTAAAATAGAAAAGAAAAGCCAGAATTGCGTTGCATTTAACTATGTAAATAATTTATTTGAAGTGTGTAACGAAATATCTTATTTTTGGATATATAGGTATAACAAGGAGGTGAGAGAATGCTAGATATGGATTCTATATATCAAGAGCATGCCGAGTTAGTGTACAAGTTCCTGTTATCTTTATGCCATGAAGAGGATACGGCAGAAGAGTTGACGCAGGAAACATTTTATCAGGCAGTCCGGTCGTCAAAGAAATATGATGGAACCTGTAAAGTGTCAACTTGGCTGTGTCAGATTGCAAAGCATTTGTGGTACAGGGAACTGGAACGAAGAAAGAAGAAAGGAACAACCTCGCTTCCAGAAGAAATACATTCTGGTAATGAATCTTTGGATGAAAAGTTTTGCCTGAAAGAAGAAAAGATGGAATTATTTCAGAAGGTGCACATTCTGGATGAAATTTCAAAAGAAGTGGTACTGCTTCGAATTACAGGAGCATTCTCTTTTAAAGAGATCGCGGAATTATTTGGAAAAAATGAAAACTGGGCGCGAGTGACATTCTATCGTGCAAAACAGAAAATTGTGAAAGGGTGGAAAAAAGAATGAAATGTGAAATTATCCGGGATTTATTACCAAGCTATATCGACGGATTAACAAGTGAAGAAAGCAACCAGGCAATTGAAGAACATCTGGAAGGCTGCAGAGAATGCCGCAGATACCTGGAGGAGATGCGAAAAGAAATTGTCACAGATAAGTTAGCGAAAGACGAGATAGAGAAAAGAAAAAAAGAGATTCAGCCATTGCTTAAAGTACGAAAAGTTAATCTGCATAAGATTTTCGCTGCCGTGATGGTGACAGCCATGATATGCGCTGTTTTGTTTGGTGTATATGAAGCATATTACGAATATGGAAGGACCGCAGATTATAGTGACGTAAGAATTACTTATGAGAAAGTGGGAAACATAGTAACACTTGGGTTCCTGCCGCAGAATGAAAAAATATATATTAGTGCAGGTGTTATCAGTGTTGGAGAGGAAGAATGGCTTGAAATTATAAAATATCGTGTGAGCCCATTCAGGGAACCAGTCCGTACAGGAGGATATTACAGATTTACCTTTATTGATGAAGATACCATCTTAGATTCTGACGGTAAGGGAACCATAGATTTAACCGGAAATGAAGAGATAAAAATACACTTCGCAGATGTTACGAAAACAGTGAACATCAAAGATTTGTATACAGAAAAAGGAATAACGAACTTAGAGAACTAAATGGGTACAGGGCATTTTTCATTTGGGTACACCACATTTTGCAATTGGGGACGTAGTATTTTTGCAAAATACTACGTCCCCAATTTAACATTTATTTTACATTCTTGAGATTTCAGATTTTACATTGTGCCTTTATGATAACAACTGTGAAGAAAACAAAAAGCAAAATCAAAGGAGAAATTGAATATGAAATTGAAAAAGTTTATTGCAGTATTAGCAACAGTTGGTATGATTGCAAGTCTTGCAGTTGGTTGTGGAAGTTCTGATGCGGATTCTTCTGCAGAGGGAGAGGATGCAGCGACAGAAGAGACAGCAGAAGGTGGAGATTGGGATCCTTCTATGGATATCACAATCGTATCAAGAGAAGATGGATCTGGTACAAGAGGAGCATTTATTGAATTGTTCGGAATTGAAGAGAAGGATGAATCTGGCGAGAAGATTGATATGACAACTGAGGAAGCTCAGATTACGAACAGTACATCTGTTATGCTGACAACCGTAGCTGGAGATGATTATGCAATTGGTTATGTATCACTTGGTTCTCTTGATGACAGTGTCAAGGCAGTAAAGATTGACGGAGCAGAAGCAACAGCAGAGAACGTTAAGAGTGGTGAATACAAAGTATCAAGACCATTTAACATTGCAACAAAAGAAGGACTTGACAATGAAGTAGCAAGTGACTTTATCACATTTATTATGAGCCAGGAAGGACAGCAGGTTATTTCTGATAATGGTTACATTGCTTCTGATGACGCTGAGCCATATGCAGGAACAGCTCCTTCAGGAAAAGCTGTTGTTGGTGGATCTTCATCTGTATCTCCTGTAATGGAAAAATTAATCGAAGCTTACAAAGAAGTAAATGCAAATGCTGAGATTGAACTTCAGACAACAGATTCTACAACAGGTATGACATCTACTATTGATGGAAGCTATGACATTGGTATGGCATCTCGTGAGCTGAAAGATGAAGAGACTGCAGAAGGCCTTGTAGCACAGGTGATTGCAACAGATGGTATCGCAGTTATCGTAAATAAGAACAGTACAGTGGATGAGCTGACAAGTGACCAGGTGAAAGCAATCTACACAGGTGAAGCTCTTACATGGGATGAGGTATTAGAATAATATGAAATCAAAAGCATGGACTGAAAAATTCATGCAGGGAGTGTTCTTCATTGCCGCCTGCGCTTCGGTGTTGGCGGTAGCTCTCATTTGTGTGTTTTTATTTGCAAATGGTATCCCTGCAATGAAAGAGATCGGATTTGGCAAATTTCTGACTGGAGAGATATGGAAACCGAATAATGACATCTATGGAATTCTTCCTATGATCGTCGGAAGTCTCTATGTAACGGCAGGTGCGATTGTATTTGGCGTGCCGATTGGTATTTTAACAGCGGTGTTTATGGCGTTTTATTGTCCAAAGCAGATATATAAACCGTTGAAAACAGCGACAGAATTGCTGGCTGGAATTCCATCGGTTGTGTACGGATTCTTTGGACTTGTGGTATTAGTACCGCTGATTCGTAATATGGGAAGAAGCTTAAAAGAGATGGGAATCTTAAGATCTGCCGGAAATGGAAGCAGTATTCTTACCGCATCTCTTCTGCTTGGGATGATGATTCTTCCTACGATTATTGGTCTGACAGAATCTTCGCTTCGGGCAGTGCCGGAACAGTATTATGAAGGTGCAGTTGCTCTGGGGGCAACACATGAGAGAGCAATCTTTAAAGTTGTTCTTCCTGCTGCAAAGTCTGGTGTGGTTGCAGCAATTGTACTGGGGGTAGGCCGTGCAATTGGTGAGACGATGGCCGTGATCATGGTAGCAGGAAATCAGGCAAGAATGCCGGCAGGTATATTTAAAGGAGTCAGGACACTTACAGCGAACATTGTTATCGAGATGGGATATGCAGCTGGTCTTCACAGAGAAGCACTGATAGCAACAGGTGTGGTGTTGTTCGTATTTATACTGATCATTAATTTCTGTGTAGCATTATTAAACAGGAGGAACGATCATGAGTAGTAATGAAGTAACATTTAAGCAAAAAATGAAATCCTATAAAAGAACTCCTGGTTCCTTTATCATAATGCTTTTGGTAATACTTTCAGCAATCTTGACATTTACAGTGTTGATTTTCCTGATTGCATATATTTTGGTACATGGTGTGCCGTATCTGAAGCCATCATTATTTTCACTGAATTATTCTTCTGAAAATGCATCTTTGATGCCGGCGCTGGTCAATACGATAATTATGACGTTTCTATCACTGTTGATTGCAGTACCGTTTGGAATATTCTCCGCAATTTTTCTGGTGGAATATGCGAAGCGAGGTAATAAATTTGTAGAAATTATCCGGTTGACTACGGAGACACTTCAGGGAATTCCTTCTATTGTCTATGGTCTGTTTGGAATGTTGTTCTTTGTTACGACCTGTGGATGGGGATTCTCCATTCTGGCGGGTGCATTTACCCTGTCTATTATGGTACTTCCACTGATCATGAGAAGTACAGAAGAGGCCCTGAAGGCAGTGCCAGATTCTTATCGAGAAGGAAGTTTTGGACTTGGCGCCGGTAAACTTCGTACAGTGTTCCGGATTGTATTACCTTCAGCAGTACCGGGTATTCTGGCAGGCGTGATCCTGGCAATCGGAAGAATCGTAGGTGAGACGGCGGCTCTGATCTACACGGCAGGAACTGTGGCGGATTTTCCAAAGAGTGTCATGAGTTCAGGAAGAACACTGGCAGTGCATATGTATAATCTTGCCAGTGAAGGATTGTACATGGATCAGGCTTATGCAACGGCTGTCATCCTGTTGGTACTGGTAGTTGGAATTAATACATTATCCGGCGTAGTAGCGAGGAAATTAACGAAAGCATAGAGAGGAATTGTCATGAGTAAGATAAGCATAAAAAATATGGAGCTGTATTACAGTGATTTTCATGCCTTGAAAAATGTTAATCTTGAGATTGAGGCCAATAAGATCACTGCATTTATCGGTCCTTCCGGCTGCGGAAAGTCCACTTTGCTGAAATCCATTAACCGGATGAATGATCTGGTGGAAGGCTGTCGCATTGAAGGAGAGCTCCTTTTGGATGGGCAGGATATTTTTAAAGATATCGATGTCAATTTATTACGAAAAAGAGTCGGAATGGTATTCCAGAAACCGAATCCATTTCCGATGAGTATTTATGATAATATTGCGTATGGGCCAAGAACCCACGGAATTCATTCCAAAGCAAAATTAGATGAGATCGTAGAGAAATCTCTGCGTGATGCTGCAATCTGGGATGAGTGTAAGGATCGTCTGAAGACCAGTGCGCTTGGAATGTCAGGCGGACAGCAGCAGAGACTTTGTATAGCAAGAGCACTGGCAGTGCAGCCGGAAGTGCTTCTGATGGATGAGCCGACATCCGCGCTTGACCCCATCTCAACTTCCAAGATTGAAGACCTTGCGATGGAACTGAAAAAAGATTATACTATTGTCATGGTCACACATAACATGCAGCAGGCAGTGCGTGTATCTGACAATACAGCCTTCTTTTTGTTAGGAGAAGTTATAGAATACAATGATACTGAAAAATTATTCTCCATACCGGCAGATAAGAGAACAGAGGATTATATTACAGGGAGGTTTGGTTAAGATATGCGTAATAAGTTTGATATGCAGCTGCAGCATCTGAATGAACAGTTGATCCACATGGGAGAGTTATGTGAAGTTGCCATTAACCGTGCAACCACGGCATTACAGAAAGGTGATATTGAGCAGGCAAGAGAAGTCCGCGAGGCAGATGAAGAGATTGACCAGATGGAGAAGGATATTGAACGTCTGTGTCTGAAGCTGTTATTACAGCAGCAGCCGGTAGCCAGAGATCTTCGTCAGATTTCGGCAGCACTTAAGATGATTACCGATATGGAACGAATCGGAGATCAGGCATCCGATATTGCGGAAATCATTATTTCTGAAGGAAGGGTTGAGCCGACGGAGATACCAAGAATCGGTCAGATGTCTGAAGCAGCGGCTAAGATGGTCAGAGACAGTGTGACTGCTTATGTAGAGAAGGATCTGGAGCTCTCAAGAAATGTCATGGAAGCAGATGATGAAGTTGATAAGATGTTCGAGGAAAATAAGCAGGAACTGGTGGAATTCATTGCCCAGAATAAGGGTAACCAGGGTGTAAAGGTTATAGATCTTATCATGGTGGCCAAATATCTGGAACGAATCGCAGACCATGCCACGAACATTGCAGAGTGGGTAGAATTTTCTATTACCGGAATTCATAAAGAGAGTAAGGTATAGAAAGTGTAAGGAGATAGTTTATGATATTTTGTGTAGAGGATGACAGTAATATTCGAGAATTAGTCGTATACACATTAGAGACCACGGGCTTTAAAGCGCGTGGTTTTGAAGATGGAAAGGAATTTTTGGAAGCGTTGGCGCTGGAGACACCGGAACTTGTTCTGATGGATATTATGCTTCCCGGTGAAGATGGGATAGAGTTGCTGAAAAGATTAAAAGCATCGCCGAAAACACGGGATATCCCTGTAATCATGGTGACGGCGAAGGGAGCAGAATATGATAAAGTGAAAGGACTGGATCTGGGGGCAGATGACTATGTAACGAAACCGTTTGGCATGATGGAATTGATTTCCAGAATCAAAGCGGTGCTTCGAAGGAGCCAAAAAGGTTCCAATGAACTGCAGGATATTATTAAGGTCGGAGATATTGAGATCGATACTAAGAAGCATGAAGTAACTGCAGCGGGAGAGATTGTGAATCTGACCTTGAAAGAATACGAATTGCTAAAGCGACTGATGAAGAATTCTAATATTGTGATGACTCGAGATCTTCTCCTGGAAGAAATCTGGGGTTATGATTTTGATGGAGAGACCAGAACGGTGGATGTCCATGTCAGGACCCTGCGTCAGAAGCTTGGAAAAAGTGGAGAGAGAATAGAGACAGTCCGTGGTGTTGGTTATCGTATGCGCGAATAGATGTCACTGCCTCTGCTGATAAAAAATACAGGGTGAAAGCATTTTGGAGAAGGAGCGGATGACGATGATGAGACTAAGGAACCGAATACAGAAAAGCATGATTCTAGTCATTGCAACAACGCTTCTGATTGCTTATGCAATGACAACATTTGTAATATACCATCAGACGGTAAATGTGATGGAAGATGAACTTCAGCAGGAAGCGGATTATATCCGGGCAGCAATAGAGATATCCGGGGCAGACTATCTGCAGGAAATGGATGCGGTACGTAAGAGTACAAGAGTAACTCTGATTGACGAGGATGGACAGATATTATATGATTCTCAGCAGGGAAAGATGGAGTTAGAGAATCATAAGAATCGGCCGGAAGTTCAGGAAGCAATGAAGTTCGGAACCGGAAAAGATGTCAGAGAATCAGATACTATGAGGCAGGAAATGTTCTATTATGCAGAACAGCTTCCTGACCACACAATCTTACGTGTGGCAAAAAGTGTGGATACTGCATTTTACACGGCAATGAAGATATTGCCGGGAATCGGAATTATTGCAATCCTGATGCTGGTATTTGCATGGGGATTATCCAGACAACAGGTAGGCAGGCTGATACGGCCGATTAATGAATTGAATCTTGAGAATCCTTTGGATCATGAGATGTACGAGGAACTGACGCCGTTACTAGAACGAATTGATGAGCAGAACAAGACCAAAGATGCAGTTGCAAATATGCGAAAAGAATTTTCTGCAAACGTATCCCACGAGTTGAAGACCCCGCTTACTTCTATATCCGGGTATGCCGAGATCATGATGAATGGCATGGTACGGCCAGAAGATACGAATAAATTCTCAGAACGCATTTATAATGAAGCAAAACGATTGATCACACTGGTAGAAGATATTATCAAGTTGTCTAAACTGGATGAGGGCGGTGTAGAACTTGAAAAAGAAGATGTTGATCTTTATGCACTTACGCGGGAAATCGTAAGTCGGCTTGCACCACAGGCGACGAAAAGAAATGTCCATGTTGAGCTGACCGGAGAATCCGTAATCTGCCGTGGCGTTCGTCAGGTCATTGATGAGATGATTTATAATATCTGTGAAAATGCGATTAAATACAATAAAAAGGGAGGTTCAGTCAGTATCTGGGTTGGCGGTACTTTAAAGGGCAAAAAAGTTATTGTCACAGATACGGGTATTGGAATCCCGACAGACCAACAGGAACGAATCTTCGAGCGCTTCTACCGTGTAGATAAGAGCCATTCCAAAGAAACCGGAGGTACCGGACTGGGACTGTCAATTGTAAAACACGGTGCAATCCTGCATGGAGCACAGATTCGCGTAGAGAGCGAAGTGGGAAAAGGAACCAAGATGGAACTCACCTTTTAGGAAGGAGGGGATGGGGGAATTTGCAAATTCCCCATCCCCTCTATTGCTATTTGAAAATAAATTAATTATAATAGGGAAAGAAGAAAAAGGGGGTTTTCAACTATGGAGATTAAAGAAGGCTATATGCCATACCTGGAGTACAAAACTTATTATCGTATTGTAGGAAAGAAAACTGGAGATAAGAAGCCATTGGTATTATTACATGGCGGGCCAGGATCTACCCACAATTATTTTGAAGTGTTAGACAGACTGGCAGAGGAAGATGGACGTCAGATTGTCATGTATGATCAGATTGGATGTGGAGAATCTTATGTAGAGAATCGTCCGGATCTGTGGAATGCAGAGACATGGATTAACGAGTTGATTGCTTTAAGAGAACATCTTGGACTGGATGAGATGCACCTTTTAGGACAGTCCTGGGGTGGAATGTTGCTTTTGGATTATGTATGCAATCATAAGCCAGAAGGACTTAAGAGCCTGATCCTTTCCAGCACACTTCCGGCTTCCTGGATGTGGGGAATTGAACAGCATCGTATGATTAAAGAACTGCCGCAGGAGATGCAGGATGCAATTGAGAAAGCAACCTCTACCAATGATTACAGTGACCCGGCATATCAGGCAGCAGAGACGGAATACATGCTTCGTCATGCAGCAGGAGCTGTTACAGAGGATTCACCAGAATGTCTGCGCCGTCCGGTGAAAAAGGGCGGAGAATCTTATGTAGTGGGATGGGGCCCGAATGAATATACTCCTATGGGAACATTGAAAGATTACGATGTTACAGAACAGTTAAAAGATATCAAAGAGCCAACACTTGTGATTAATGGCGGTAATGATCTGTGTACACCATATATCGCAAAATATATGTATGACAGAATCCCGAATTCCAGATGGGAATTGTTCCGTACCTGTCGTCATATGTGTTTCGTAGAGGATAATGACAGATATGTTGAGCTTATGAAGGAATGGCTGAACGCAAATGACTAAATATTAATGCAATGAAAAAGAGGATGCGCTTTATGAAAAAGAGCATCCTCTTTATCTTGAGAGAATAATGAATGAGGCTTTATTACGATATACCACCTTCAAGATTTATTTTAGCAGATACTTTGCGAATAGACAGTGCTTTTGGGAATCCTTAACACAAATTTAGCGTGAAGCAGGAGTTATCTTGGAGGGCAGTTCATTTTCATCTTCCTGCATACGATATCCAACACCGACTTCAGTGAAAAGGTATTCTGGCTGAGATGGATTCTTTTCAATCTTACGTCGGATATTTGCCATATTTACACGAAGAATCCGATTGTTGTTATCTGTATATGGTCCCCAGATATTGGACATGATCGCCGAATAAGTCATGACTTTTCCGGAGTTTTTGGCGAGAAAGGCTACAATCTTATATTCTACCGGAGTCAGATGTATGATCTCACCATCCAGAGTAACCATTCTTTTCTCAAAATCCAGGATCAGTTCTCCGCAACGGTAAGGACGGATGTACAGAGCAGAGTTGGAATCCATCCGGTTACTGTGGCGCAGTGAAGCACGAATCCTTGCCAGTAATTCTGATGTCCCGAATGGCTTGGTTATATAGTCATCTGCCCCCAGATCCAGAGCGGTCACTTTATCGCGTTCCCCCATTCTGGCTGAGATTACGATAATTGGGCAGCTGGTCCACTTACGTACAGAGCTGATGATCGTGTTACCGTCAATATCGGGAAGACCAAGGTCCAACAGGATGATATCCGGGCATTGTGAATTGATAATGGCAAGCCCTGCCTTTCCAGTGGCAGCAGTCGTTACCCGATAACCGTTTGCTTTGAGTGTCTTAGACATAAATTCCAGAATATTTTTCTCATCTTCAATAATCAGTATAGAATAATTGGGTGTCATGATATGGTGTCCTCCTTAGGAAGCGAAAAAGAAAATTCCGCTCCGTGTTCGTGATTGCAGGCAGTAATGGTACCGTTATGCGCCTGTACAATAGTGGCACAGATAGAAAGTCCAATCCCCATTCCCCGGTGTGTGTCGGAAGTCAGAGAATTCTTGTACTGTCCTTTAAAAATATCAGGTATTGTAGTTTCGTCAATACCCATTCCATAGTCAATAATGTGAAATGTGACCGTGGTGGGTTCTTCGGTTATATTCAATTCAATTGGACGGGTGCTGTGAGAATGCACCAGAGCATTTTCCAGAAGATTAATAATGACTTGTTCGATTAGCAATGGATCCATCGGAATCATTAGAATATTCTCGGGAGCCTGGACTTGAATAGAAGCATCAGGAATTCTTTTCTTCAGGCGAGAAATTGCTTCTGCAACAACCTCTTCTACGACTTCAATTTCTTTGATGACTTTGCTTCCGTCATCCTGAATTCTTGTGACAGACAGGAGATTTTCCACCATGTTGAGAAGCCAATGGGCATCTTCGTTAATCGTCGTGACCAGATTCGTCTTTTCATCCGGGGTCAGATCGGATTCATTTTCTATGTAAGAAGCAGAAGAACCGATAATGCTGGTCAATGGTGTTCGAAGGTCATGCGAGATGGCACGTAACAGATTGGCACGAATTCGCTCTTTCTCTGCCTCATTCAGTTCGCGTTCCCTTTCTGCAATCATTGCATCCTGTTTCTTGAGGCGAGTTGTCATTGCACTGATGGTAATCGTGATGATCAACATACAGAAAAAGGTGATTGGATATCCACTTAAAGTAAAATTTACTTCAAAATATGGAATAGTAAAAAACCAGTTGATAAATATAACACAGAATAAAGAAGAAAAAATCCCATATAGATATCCTGTGGTATATCGTGCAATTAAAATCAACGCAAGAATATAAATCAACGCAATATTGGCAGAATTATTTTTTACAAAATGAAAAAAAGAGAATGCCAGGATGGTAGCGATAATTAATAATGTCAGGGTATATAAAATATCATGTTTTATTCTTTTCATTGTTCGACATCCTTATTGGTTTTTACAGATATTGTTATTATATCACTAAACAGGCAAAACGAAAAGATTTGAAGAGGTAGGACGAAATCCAGATACATATATTAATAGTAAATGTATGGCTGGAGTCTTATTTATGAAAGAAGAAAATAAGAGAAAATGGAAGAATTACGGAGTGTTTGCCATGGTACTGCTTATTGCTCTGTCAGGTTCCTACAAGTATATTTCCAGTTACACGACCGTTTCCAGTAATGTAAATGGAAGAGAGCTTCCTATCTATTCTGTGGAGACATCGGAGAAAAAGGTTGCGTTAAGCTTTGATGCAGCATGGGGAGATGAAGATACGCAGAAGATTCTGGACATCTTAAAAAAACACAATGTCCATGTGACTTTCTTTATGACTGGAGGATGGGTGGAAAAATATCCAGAGGATGTCAAAGCAATAAAGGAAGCCGGGCATGATCTTGGAAATCACAGTGAGAACCATAAGAATATGTCACAATTATCGAAAGAAGAGCAGAAAGAAGAGATCATGAAAGTCCATGAAAGGGTAAAAGAACTGACAGGAGTAGAGATGCAGCTTTTCCGTCCGCCTTATGGAGATTATGATGATGAGGTGGTTCGGACTGCACAGGAATGCGGATATTATCCGATTCAGTGGTCCGTGGATAGTTTGGATTGGAAAGACTATGGAGTACAAAGTATTATAGACACCGTCTTAAATCACAAAGATCTAAAAAACGGTGCTATTATTCTCTGTCACAATGGTGCAAAATATACTGCGCAGGCACTGGAACAATTGCTGACAGGATTAGAAGAACAAGGATATCAGATCGTTCCGGTGTCAGAATTGATTTATAAAGAAGATTATCATATGGATGTGACCGGCAGACAGATTAAAAACGATTGATGCCGTTCTGAACTTCTTCTGCCCATTTCTGAAGATTGTAGGTTCGTCCGCCAAAGAGTTTTAACAATGCTCCGGTTGGATGGTTGTCATTGGCAAAAGCGTTAGCCTCGTCGGTGTCAACATGCATTGCCAGCGCAAAATTCGGATTCACACGAACAACAACGTCAGCAAAGATTAATGAACGTTCGAAACTCTCCATGATTACGAAAACTTCATCATTATCTTTGACATTTAACTGAATAGCCTGCACAGGAGTCATATGGATATGACGCTTGGCAACAATGACACCGTGGTCAAGTTCGATGCTCCCGTTCGGGCCCTCCAGGATACAGCCAGGAGTACCGGCTGTGTCGCCGGACTGACGGATGACACCGGGGATACCAAGCTTGCGGGAATCTGTCATGGAGATCTCTACTTGTGTCTCGTTACGGAAAGGACCGAGTACAGCAACTTTTTCAAAGGAACCCTTAGGACCTCTGACAGCAACACGTTCTTTGCAGACGTATTGTCCAGGCTGGCTTAACTCGGCTTTAAAAGTCAGGTCACGGTCTTCTCCAAATAATATGTTAAAATCCTCGCGACACAGATGAATGTGGCGCGCACTTGTCTCAATAGGTATTGCAAGTCCCATAATTCTTTCACCTCATTCGTAGAATATCTATATTCTATCAAAAACAAAATGATATTTCAATTCGGAAATAGGATATTTACTTTTATTAAAGTGCTTTTTCTGCTATAATGTACGCAGATATATATTTTTGATAACGATGAATATATAATGTGACAGGAGGTTTTCATATGAAAGATATCTTACAAAGTATAAAGGAATTTCTGGCAAGAGACTGGACCCCTGCAGAGAAAGTACTGGTAATCCTATGTGCAGTGCTGGCAGGGATTGTATATGGATTTTTGCTGGCTCCGATTAAAAGGGGAATCAGCTGTGGCAACAATAATGGAAATTCTTATGTACAGACAGATGACGGCTATTGGTTAGATGACGAAGATTAGAGCATGATTTGCAGAATCTTGGGCATTTTGTCACGTTGACAAAGTGCCTTTTTCTATCTATAATCTAAGAAGTAAAACAAAGGCGTTTTCATCATGGCATGAGAGCGCCCATTTTTATATAAATCAGGCAGATAAGAAAAGACATCTGGAATAAGTACTTATATAATTAGGAGGAAAAAATCATGAATAATTATACGAGAAAAGATATTTTGAGAATGGTGGAAGAAGAGGATGTGGGATTTATCCGCCTGCAGTTCACAGATATCTTCGGAACAATGAAGAATGTTGCAATTACAACCAGCCAGTTGGAGAAGGCATTGGATAATCAGATTATGTTTGATGGATCTTCCATAGAAGGATTCGCAAGGATTGAAGAATCAGATATGTATCTTTATCCAGACTTGAATACTTTTGAGACCTTTCCGTGGAGGCCGCAGCAGGGTAAGGTGGCGAGGCTGATCTGTGATGTATATAAGACAGATGGGACTGCTTTTGAGAGTGATCCGAGATATATCTTGAAAAAAGTTATGACGGAAGCCAGAAGCATGGGGTATGAATTTAATGTAGGACCGGAATGTGAATTTTTCCTGTTCCATACCGATGATGATGGCCGTCCGACGACTTTGTCACACGAATGTGCAAGTTACTTTGATCTGGGACCTTTAGATCTGGGAGAAAATGCAAGACGAGACATGGTATTGACTTTGGAAGATATGGACTTTGAGATTGAAGCATCTCATCACGAAGTGGCACCGGCGCAGCATGAGATTGATTTTCGCTATGATGAAGCATTGGCAACCGCAGATAATATTATGACATTTAAACTGGTCGTAAAGACAATTGCAAAGCGCCACGGTCTGCATGCTACATTTATGCCAAAACCAAAATACGGAATCAATGGTTCTGGTATGCATCTGAATATGTCGCTGAGCAGAGATGGAATCAATGCGTTCCAGGATACAAAGGATCCCAATGGATTGAGTAAAGAGGCATATTACTTTATTGGTGGAATCATGAAGCATATGAAGGCAATCAGTTTTATTACGAATCCAATCGTAAATTCCTATAAACGTCTGATCCCAGGATATGAAGCTCCAGTTTATATTGCGTGGTCTGCAAAGAACAGGACACCATTGATTCGGATTCCGGGAAGCCGGGGAGAAGGAACAAGAGTGGAACTTAGAAGTCCGGATCCTTCAGCGAATCCATATCTGGCTCTTGCGGTATGTCTGGCAGCAGGGCTGGATGGAATTAAGCATGAGATTATGCCTCCATGCAGTGTTGACTGTAATATCTATGAGATGACAGAGCAGGAGAGAATGGATGCAGGAATCGAGAATCTTCCGGGAAGTCTTCTGGAAGCAGCAAGAGAATTCGAAAAAGATGCCTTTATTCAGGATGTTTTGGGAGAAGATCTGTCAAAGAAATATATTAAAGCAAAGACAAAAGAATATGAAGATTATCGTGCACAGGTTACAGAATGGGAGCTTGGCAAGTACTTACACCGGCTGTAAATACTCCTGTTGAAACACGTAGACAATTCAGAGGAAGACAGAGATAACAGGGGGTGTGAGTTTGGTTGGTATTATTGTTGTATTTCCAAATCGGGATAATGCAACGAATATTCGCAACCTGTTAGTACGAGGAGGCATGGATGTGACCGGGGTATGCACTACAGGTGCCCAGGCAATGCATTATGCAGATACTGTAGATGAAGGAATAGTGATATGTGGCTATAAGCTGAAGGATATGATGTACACGGAACTTCGGGAATATCTGCCAGATAATTTTGAGATGTTACTAATCGCATCTCAGGAAAAATGGAGCGATGGTCTGGTTGAAGGGGTCGTAGGGCTGTCAATGCCTATTAAAGTATATGATCTGATCAATACGATGGAGATGATGCTTCGTTCCATAGACCGAAAGCGGAAGAAGAGAAAGTTACAGCAGAAAAACCGGAATCCAGAACAGCAGGCTTTGATTAAAAAAGCCAAGGAATTGTTGATGGCGCGTAATAATATGTCAGAAGAAGAAGCGCACAGATATCTACAGAAGAGTAGTATGGACAGCGGAACGAATATGGTCGAGACAGCAGAGATGGTATTAAGCGTTATGGCCGAATAGGAATAAGGAGATTAATATGAAGTTTACAAAGATGCAGGGACTGGGAAATGATTATGTCTATGTAAATTGTTTCCAGGAAAAGATTGAGAATCCTTCGGAAGTTGCGAAATATGTGAGTGACAGACATTTCGGAATCGGATCTGATGGATTGATTATGATAAACCCGTCAAAAGTGGCAGATTTTGAGATGGAGATGTATAACGCAGATGGTTCAAGAGGCGAGATGTGTGGTAACGGAATCCGCTGTGTTGCAAAATATGTATATGATTATGGGCTTACAGATAAGACAAGTATCTCTGTAGAGACCCTTGGAGGTATTAAATATCTGGATCTCACAGTGAAAGATGGAAAAGTAGCGTTGGTCAAGGTCGATATGGGCAGGCCGGAATTAAAACCGGAAAATATTCCAATTATTGCAGAGGGGGATCGTGTGGTCAACGAACCAATCGTAGTGGATCAGATGGAATACCGGATGACAGGTGTATCCATGGGAAATCCGCATGCGGTGGTATATATGGATGATGTAAAGGGACTTGATATCGAAAAAATCGGACCAAAATTCGAGAATCATGAACGTTTTCCAAAACGGATTAACACAGAATTTGCCAGAGTCATTGACAGACAGACGGTAGAAATGCGTGTATGGGAGAGAGGTTCCGGAGAGACACTGGCATGTGGAACCGGAGCTTGTGCAGTGGCTGTATCCAGTATCTTAAATGGTTTGACTGATCATAAAGTGACGATTCAGTTATTAGGTGGAGATCTGCAGATTGAATGGGATCAGGAAGCTGACCGGGTCTATATGACAGGACCTGCAGCAACCGTATTCGATGGAGAGATTGATATTTCTGGCATTCTATAGCTTAGAATAAATGTATATGAGAAAAAGAGAAGGAGAAAGAGCAATGTTTAAAGTAAACGAAGATTATTTGAAATTACCAGGAAGTTATCTTTTTTCGACGATTGGTAAGAAAGTAGCAGCTTTTCAGGAGGCAAATCCAGATAAAAGTATTATACGTCTTGGAATCGGAGATGTAACTCAGCCATTGGCACCTGCGATCATTGATGCTTTACACAGTGCGGTAGATGAGATGGCGCATGCTGAGACTTTCCATGGATATGCACCAGATCTTGGATATGAATTCTTAAGAAGTGCCATGGCAAAAAATGATTATCAGGACAAAGGATGCGATATTAAGGCAGATGAAATCTTTATCTCCGATGGAGCAAAATGTGACTCTGGTAATATTCAGGAAATCTTTGCAAAAGACAATAAGATTGCCGTATGTGACCCGGTATATCCAGTATATGTAGATACAAACGTAATGGCTGGACGTACAGGTACTTACGATGCAAAGACAGAAACTTGGAGTAATGTTATCTATATGCCATGTACCAAGGAGACAAATTTTGCGCCAGAACTTCCAAAAGAGACACCAGATATCATCTATCTATGCTTCCCAAATAACCCGACTGGATCTACTATTACAAAGGATCAGCTACAGGAATGGGTTGATTATGCCAATAAAGTTGGTGCAGTTATCATCTACGATGCAGCTTATGAAGCATATATTTCTGAAGAAAATGTTCCACACAGTATCTACGAGTGTGAAGGTGCAAGAACCTGTGCGATTGAGCTTAGAAGTTTCTCGAAAAATGCAGGGTTTACGGGAGTAAGACTTGGCGCAACCGTTATTCCAAAAGACGTAAAGAGTGGAGATGTGATGTTGCATTCTCTGTGGGCAAGACGTCACGGCACAAAATATAATGGAGCCCCATACATCGTACAGAAAGCCGGAGAGGCAGTATACTCAGAAGACGGAAAAGCCCAGTTAAAAGAGCAGGTCGCTTATTATATGAAGAATGCAAAGACAATCTATGAAGGATTAAAAGGAGCTGGTTATAACGTATCTGGTGGTGTCAATGCACCATATATCTGGCTGCAGACTCCAGATGGAATGACCTCCTGGGAATTCTTTGATTATCTGCTGGAAAAAGCAAATGTAGTAGGTACTCCTGGATCAGGATTCGGTCCAAGTGGAGAAGGATACTTCAGACTGACTGCATTCGGTTCTTATGAGAATACCGTAGCAGCAATTGAGAGAATAAAGAGAATCTAAGGCGAGAAAGTTTGTGGGTTGAGAAGTCATGGCGTTAGGATTGCTCAGGATGTTTGAGTGTCCGGTGCCTATCCTAACACCTGACATTCTCAAACTGTAGGAAGTTCTCGTGTGGGGAGTGCGCGCAGTGGTTTTTAGGTCGAGGAAAAAAATTGAGAAAAATGAAAAAAAGTTGAAAAAAATAAAAAAAGGGGTTGCTTTTTTTGAAAAACTTGGTATAATATAACATGTTCGCTGGAAACACATTGCGGATTGGTGTAATGGCAGCACAGCAGACTCTGACTCTGTTAGTAGAGGTTCGAGTCCTCTATCCGTAGTTCCTTGGCAGGGGCGCCGGATGTCTTCTTGTAAGACGTCCGGTTCTTTTATCGGAGTGTGGCTCAGCTTGGTAGAGCGCTACGTTCGGGACGTAGAGGTCGCGTGTTCGAATCACGTCACTCCGACTGGAACTAATGAATACCACAAAGCTTGGATTATAGGCTTTGTGGTGTTTTTTTTATTCTAAATTATTTCTTGGAAAAATCAAAAAAATCATTTCTTTTCTCTTGGTACTAAAAAAGTACTAAAAATTTTATAAGAATGTATTTGGGCATCTGAATGCGATATAAATATGTCTGATGTTGCTATTTGGTTATTGTGCTTGTGACAGTTCCTGCCAATTCGTATTTGCATTTCATAAAAATAAAGAGTATCCTGATTTACTAGAGAAGAATAAAGGAAGAAAGGAGTATGAGAGATTCTATGAAGAAGTTGCAGTTCCTTACGATCATAAAGGAAGATGAATTTCGAGAATTGAAGAAGGATTTTCCGCATGATAAAGAATTATTACACAGTATCAGATCAATCCGATACTGCAAAGCAGAAGTGTATCAGGATTGTATTCTGGGAACTTTGCGAGTACCGAAAAAAAATGAAAAACGTACATCTCAGATTTCCTGTGGATTTTACATGACAGATAAAGAACTTTTTTTAATTGAGTGCAATGGGGATCTGAAACACTGGATAGAGAAAAAAGAAGAACAGTTTCAGCAGTTGAAATCGCCGGATCAGTTTCTTCTTAAGATGATGGAAGTGATGATTGAAAATGATCTTTTGTATCTGTTACATTTAGAAAAAGAGATTGAAAAGATGGAAGACCAGCTCATAAAAAATGTTCCGGATGATTTCTTTACAGTACTTACAAGGTATCGTCAGAGACTTTCGGAGTTGGATGCCTATTATGAGCAACTTACTGTGATTGGTGATCTACTCCAGTCTCAAGATGGAATTTCTATCATCTGTAATACAGAACAGTGGAATCGTTATGCACTTCGTACAGAACGGCTGCAAAACCATGTACAGTTGCTTCGGGAGAATATACTACAGTTACGGGAATTGTACCAATCTCAGCAAGATGCACAGCAGAATAAGATTATGTGTATTCTGACGGTTGTCACAACGTTATTCCTTCCTTTGACACTTTTGACTGGATGGTATGGTATGAATTTTGTAAATATGCCAGAGCTGCAGTGGAAATACGGATATGTTGCAGTGATTGCAATTGCAGTAATAACAATTATTCTGGAACTTATTTATTTTAAAAAGAAAAAATTGTTGTAGGATAAGATTATCCGTAGAGAGCAAGAGAATTGTTTTTGAAATTAGCTATTCGTTAAAAAAGGCTGCACACAATTTTGTATGCAGCCGAATCTATATGAAGAGGTGCCTTTTTTCCTCCTTGGCAATGTTATTTTTGTTATATTTTACATCCAGAAGCGATTGGAAAAGCATCCACGTATAACAGATACAATACCCTGTAGGATCAAGAAAAATCCGATTACCCAGGCCATAGCTGCAATACTTGCAAATGGATGTGTGAATGACAGAAAACCAATCACAGTCAGCAGGATTCCAAGTACTGTAAACCAGCCCCAGCCCTTTACTCCCAGTTTTTGAAGGTCGAAAGAATTAACCAGTTTGGTGATACCTGAAAAAATCAGCCACATTCCTAAAATAAAGGAAATAGTCATTGCTGTAAACCATCCATTTCCCAAAATGAATAAAGACATCAGTATGGTCAGAATGCCGTCAGCAAGAAACCAGCCAGAGCCTGCCATATAATCATGACCGGCTGCAAATATCACAATATCTATAATGCCGGAAAACATCATGGCAACTCCAAAGATAATGGGAAGACCATAAAGAATTTCTCCAGGATTCCTCAAACATCCGATCCCGATTATAATCAGAAAGATTCCGGCTAAAATCCATAATACTCTTGATGTCGTTTTACTCATATCAAAAACCTCTTTCCTGCTTGTATTTAGCTTTTAAAACAGGCAGGGGGTTTATTCCCTGCCCGTTTGAGATTAACCTTCGATGGCAATATAATGTGAGTTGTTTTCTACTGCCTTCTGCTTTTTTGGAACAGTAAAGGAAAGAATACCATTTTCAAATTTCGGATGGATGTCTTCTCTCTGAACATTATTTCCTACATAAAAGCTTCTGCTTACATTTCCGGCATAACGCTCGCGGCGGATATATTTTCCTTCCTTATCTTTTTCGTCTTTATCCAGACCTTTTGCCGCACTTACGGTTATGTAACCATTTTCAAGCTGGATCTGAATCTCGTCTTTCTTAAATCCCGGAAGATCAATGGCCACTTCGTAAGTGTTGTCTTTTTCCTTCACATCGGTCTTCATGATATGGGGAGCATGTTTCCCATACAATTTTTTATCGATGTCCGGGAAAGCAAAATCATCCAAAAAATCATCAAATAAACTTTCTCCAAAAATACTAGGCATTAACATAAGTCATATCTCCTTTCATGACATAAACTAAAGTTTGCACTATCGGAGAAACCCGAAGTGTTGATTTATGAATATCAGGAAGAGAAATCATTTCCTCTTCCTTGTTCTATGTGTAATATAACACCTGGATTAGCACTCGTCAATAGAGAGTGCTAATAATTCTGTGAAGATTTTGTGAATTTTGTGAACCATGCGAAATTTTGTGATTACTGATATTAGATTCAGAGGAATTAATCCTGGATGTTAATTATTATTTGAGCAGAAACAGAATGCCATGTTTCCTGGGATTGGAAAAACAAACTGTGTGTGCTATACTTAACGAGATTAATATGATAATAAAGAGGTGATCATGATGATTAAA
This sequence comes from Bariatricus sp. SGI.161, assembly GCF_050313695.1. NCBI lineage: Bacteria > Bacillati > Bacillota > Clostridia > Lachnospirales > Lachnospiraceae > Bariatricus > Bariatricus sp. SGI.161. The sequence goes on along the minus strand of NZ_JBNPLX010000007.1, from coordinate 8,151 downwards.
AGGAAAGAAATCCTGTATAGCCTGTTGAAATTGTCGGTTATCGTATTTGCAGCCACCATACTTGGGAAGATTTTTACAGAGCTTGGATTTCCGGAGACGAATATTGTTGTGATGTATCTTCTGGCTGTTCTACTGGTTGCGAGATTTACATCGGGATATCAGTACGGGATTTTATCTGCAGTAGTTTCACTTATATGCTATAATTATTTTTTTACAGAACCTTATCACACCCTTGCCGTAAATGATCCGGGATATCTGATCACTTTTTCAATCATGCTGATAACTTCATTTCTTACAAGTGCTCTGACAACAAAAGAAAAGCTTTTAACGAAAGAAGCAAATGAAAGAGGGGAAGAAAGCCAGATTTTATATATGCTTTCCAGTAAGTTGTCTGATGCGGCAGATATGGAAGCTGTTTTGAAAATTGCAGCAGAAAGTATCAGCCATTTGCTTCAGGTAAATGTCGGATGCATTTATGTTGGAAGGCAGTCTGAACCAATTTACATCCAGCAGTCAGGAAAAGAACAGATTCACAGAAGTGTGCCAGATGCAGATGAGATTCGGAAGATATATACAGATCTTCGAACCGAATATCTGGAAGAAGAGGAAGGTTATGGATACCCGGTCAACGGACGGGAGCATCTGCTGGCAGTGGTCAGAATTGATAAAACCGTGTATACAAAACAGCTGCAGGAAAAGAAAAAATTACTGCATTCTATCATGGAGAATGTTTCCATGGCAATGGATCGGATTGAAGTAACGATAGAAAGAGTGCGTGACAGAGAAAGCATGGAACGGGAGAGAGAACGTGCGAATCTTTTGCGTGCAATCTCTCATGATCTTAGGACCCTACTGTCGGGTATCATGGGGACATCGGAAATGCTGATGGATATGACAGACAAAGAAGACAGGCGTCAGGAACTGCTTCAAGGAATTTATCAGGACGCAGACTGGCTGAAATCATTAGTCGAAAATATCTTAAGCCTGACCAGGCTGCAGGATGGTAAAATTGTGATACATAAGGAAATGGAAGCAATCGAAGAGGTGATTGGCTGTGCAATCGCTCATGTGGAACGGAGCTTTCCAGAGCGGGAGATACAGGTAGAGATACCGGAAGAGTTCCGGTTAGTGCCTATGGATGCAAAGCTGATTGAGCAGGTAATAACCAATCTGTTGGACAATGCAGTGAAACACACAAGACCGCGGGAGGCCATTACTGTTTCTGCCAGTTACACAGAAGATACACTACTGGTTTCTGTCCGGGATGAAGGAGAGGGAATTGATGAAGCAGATGTTCCCAATCTATTTAAAATATTTTATACTTCCAAGACCCGTTCGGCTGATGTGAAGAGAGGAATCGGGCTGGGGCTTACGATCTGTGAGACAGTGGTAAATGCCCATGGTGGAACAATCACCGGGCGGAACCGGACGGATAGAAAGGGAGCAGAGTTTATCTTTACATTACCTCTCCCGGAAGGAGGAAGAGAAATTGTTTAAAGAAAAAATATTGATTATAGAAGATGATGTACAGATACAGAATTTTATGGTTTATACATTGGAAAATGCAGGTTTTTCTGTGGAAGGCGTAGTAAATGGTAAAGATGGCATCTCCTATATGGTAAGGAAAAATGCAGATCTGATTTTATTGGATCTGGGCCTTCCAGATATCGATGGAATGGAAGTACTTCATAAAATCCGGGAGTGGTCAGAAGTTCCTATCATTATCGTTTCTGCAAGAGACCAGGACAAAGAAAAGGCAGCGGCTTTGGATGATGGTGCGGATGACTATCTGACAAAACCCTTCTCTGCGACAGAGTTGATGGCCAGAATTCGTGTGGCGCTGCGCCATTATTATCGGATGAAGCATTCAAGTATTGAGGAGCAACCGGATGATACAGTATATGTCAACGGTGGTCTGAAGCTGGATAACGGAGCACATATTGCATATAAGGATGGACAGGAGATTCATCTGACGCCTCTGGAATATCAGCTTTTGCTTTTGTTTATGCAAAATCCGGGGAAGGTACTTACTTACCATACGATTTTGAGGAAGATATGGGGAGAAGGATATGGGGAAGATACACAGGTACTTCGTTCTGTAATGGCGTCCACCCGAAGAAAAATTGAACGGAATCCGGCAAAACCGGAGTATATAGAGACAGAAATAGGGATTGGATACCGGATGCGGGAGCATGAAGCCGTAAAGTAATTTACTAACAGTTTTTCTGATTCAGGTAATCAATATATTCTTCGCCCCACTCACCAAGAGCATCGAGAACTTTCTCGAATTTTTTTTCGATAATGGTCAATGAATACTCTACTTTTGGAGGAATCTGGGAATATTCAATGCGTTGAATAAGTCCTTCCTCCTCTAAAGTTTTTAATTGCCTCGACAGAGTAGTATGTGTCATTTCGACAGGCATCCTCCGTTGCAGTTCATTAAACCTGATAGGCGCTTCTTGGGATAGAATATATAAGATATACATTGACCATTTTCCAGTCAGAACTTTTTGAGAAGTTACATATGGACATAATCCAAACAATTCTTTCTTTGCCATAATGGTATCCTTTCTGATAGTGGTATCATAAAATATCGTACTTGTGATTTTGCACTTACGATCATATAATGTCAGTATACTTGAGATCGACATTCAAGTCAATTAAATGAAATCAACCAGAAAGGAAATGATTATTATGAAAGAAGTATATGAATTTTTAAATAATTGTGGTACGTTTTATCTTGCAACTGAGGAGAATGGTCAGCCTCATGTTCGCCCGTTTGGCGCAGTATGTGAGTTTGAAGGGAAATTATATATTGTAACAAACAATCAGAAAAAGGTATATCAGCAAATGTTGAAGAATGGAAAAGTGGAAATTTGCGGTATGAACAAGGGGAAATGGATACGTGTAGAGGGAACCGTAAAAGAGGACTTGCGTCGTGAAGCAAGAGTTGCTATGATGGAGGAAAATACCGCTGCGCTTAGCAGTATGTATTCTGTAGATGATAATTTGATGACTGTATTGTATTTTGAGAATGGAACGGCAACGATTTATTCATTTACAGAAGCTCCCAAAGTTATTACATTGTAATGTCACAGCCATTTGAAGAGGATAAAGGAATGGATTTCACGAAATTTTATTGGACAAGAGAACCGGACTGTTACAGAATAAATAAAGATTCTATTGAGATTATCACAAAGCCTCATACGGATTTGTGGCAGAGAACATACTATCATTTTCAAAATGATAATGCCCCGGTATTACAAATGGAAACCGAAGAAAAATATTTCAGTTTTGTTGTGAAAACAGAATTTGAGGACAGTCATTGCCGGTTTGACCAGTGTGGAGTTGTAATGTACCTGGATAGTGAAAACTGGTTAAAAGCTTCTGTTGAATATGAAAATCAGGAGTATCAGCATTTAGGTAGTGTGGTTACAAACTATGGATATTCTGATTGGGCAACAACTGTGATTGATGCATCTGTAAAATCTATGTGGTATCGTTTTAGTCGTAGAGACGATGACTACTGTATTGAATGTTCTGAGGATGGTGAGCAATTTAGTCAGATGCGTATTTGCCATATGCACAAAGGCGATGGGAAAATCAAATTTGGTATTTATGCATGCTCTCCAGAAGAATCATCATTTAAGGCTGTTTTCCGCAATATGAACATAACGGAATGTCAGTGGTTAGCTCATGACGGGCAACAACCTGATAAATAAGTAAGAGATGTACAGATTCCCCTCCCAATCGAAACAATATGTTGGGAGGGGTTATATTATTTAGATAATAATTTAGAAAAACAATTCGTTTGCTTTTTCAATAGAGCAAGCTTTTTTTATTGCAGTAGCAGCAATAGAAGTCATAAGACTGCTGACCTTTCTGGCATGAACCGGACATATGGATATGCATCGCATACAGGATATGCATTTGCTTTTGTCTGAAACCTTGAGATTATCTGCAGAGATGGCGTTTGCAGGACATTTCAGTGCACACTGTCCACAAGATACGCAAGCAGAACCTGCTTTTGGAATCATTCCTGCTCCAGCTTTTTTGTATGGCCTGTTGCCAGGAATAGATGGCTTGGAAAAATCATTGGAAGATGCTTTTTCGAGAACTTGCTCACCGAATTTTGTAAGGACTTTGCAATCATCTAAATTAGGTCTTCCAGCCGCAAACTCATGTATGATGGAATGTTCTGCAACCGCAGAGATAGCAGCAATTACTCGAAATCCGGCATTTTGAGCATAATCTTCCATTTGAACGAGGGTATCTTCATATGCACGATTTCCATAAACTGCAGCAATAACGCATAATGCTCCGTTGCCATTGAGCATAGAAAGTCGATCCAAAGCAAGTTGCGGTGCAATACCGCCAAAAGATGGCATTGCAATCAGTACGAGAGAGTCACTTTCAAAAGAAATATCTGTATAGTTAGTATCAGGAACGGATAGATCAATCGTGTCAACTTGAGGCCAGTTCTGTGTAATTGCATTTGCGACTTTCTCTGTTCCGCCAGTTGGGCTGAATATGATCTGATAATTTTTCATGATAATCCTCCTTTGATGTAAAAAATAAAACTACACCTCCTGGTGTTATTGTAACTGATTTGAGGTGTAGTGTCAACATTTACACCATACGGATTATATGTTAAAATGGCATGTGGAGGATTGATTTTATGCATATTAGTAATAAGTGTTCGATTGCAGTTCATTGCCTGATATTTATATATGAATATGGTGAAAAGAAGAAAGTGACAAGTGAACTACTCTCACTGTCCACAGGATGTAATCCAGTTACTATCAGAAATATTGTAAGTGCAATGAAAAAAGATGGAATAATAGATGTGAAATTTGGAACAGGCGGAGCAACGCTTGCGGTTCCAATTCAGAACATTTCTCTATACCGTATTTGTGCGGCGGTAGATCCGAAGGCAGTAGATAAAATGATAAGTATTCATTCTACACCATCTCCGTTCTGCCCAGTTGGCAGAAACATAGGGGGTGTGCTTGATCGAACCTATGGCACTCTTAAAGAAGATGTAATATCCAGCATGAAGTCTATAACGATGGAAAGAATAGTGAATGACTATCATGCAATACTTGAAAGTGGTAAATGATATTATTTTTCAAAAGAACCTGTACAATTCGGAATTTTGTGAAAAGAGAATATTGAGTAAACCAAAGGGCATCAACCGTAAAAGAGTTGGTGTCTTTTTTTTCTCACACCATTCTCACAACATCCGTCTAATCTCACAGCTCCTTCACACATTATAGAAAATCTCACAGGATTCTCACAACCTGTGATTCTATTCCCACACCGTTCCCACAGCAAAAAAGATATACTGCAGGTACAAAAGAAAAGGAGGAGAGCCAGATGGCTGAAAAATTAGAAGACAGATGTAAAATGCTGATCGTTCAGCATGAATATAAAAAATGTGAAAAAAAATTGGGAGAGGCAATGCTTCAGAATCCTCATTCCGCAATCCCTCATAACCTGATGGGAATCCTGATGGAAAAAGAGCGTAACCATGTCCTTGCAATGAAACATTTTCGTGCAGCTTACGCACTGGATCCTACTTACATTCCCGCACGCTATAACATGGAGCAGTATGGAACTATGTATCCTTCCGGAAAATGTGCCTATACAGAGGAGGATTGTCCGGTGCAGAATGATCCACAGTTTCAAATCGTTTATGATGAACATCATGTAGGGCATCTTGTAAGAAAATAGGAGGGTTGGATTATGGGAAAAGAGAATGAATGCACTGTGATTGCCGGCTGTGGACGTCTGGGTGCAAGCATAGCGGGAAAGCTTTCGGAAGAGAAAAAAGATGTAATGGTTCTGGATTGTGATAAAACGGCATTTCGGAAATTGCCATATTCCTATGGTGGATTGACGGTAACGGCCAGTGCGACAGATATGGAGAGACTGACAGCAGCTGGTCTTCAGGATGCTGTAGCTTTTATTGCTGTTACAGATTATGATTGTGTGAATATCTGTGCAGCACAGATTGCGAAAAAGATGTTCCACATTCCGAAGGTTGTGGCACGGATCTATGATGAAGAGAAGATTGCCCTGGTAAAGGATATGGGAATTGACACGATCTGTCCGTCGGAACTGTCGGAGAAGGAAATTGCCAATTATATTGAAATTGGAGGTGAGAAGCATGTGGGGTAAAAAGAAAGAACAAAAGAATATTTTAATTGTCGGAGGATTTCATAAAGCCAGATCCCTTGCTGCTTCTTTGTTGAAAAAGGGATACCGTGTGACGGTTATAAATAAAGATTATGAGGATTGTGAAAAACTGGCAGAAGTAAACAAGTTGAATGTCATTTACGGAGATGGAAGTAAAAAGTTTATTCTGGAGGATGCGGTTGCCGAAAACTGTCAGGTGGCGATTGCTCTGACAGATAGTGACGAAATTAATCTTGTCATTTGTGAAATGTGTAAACAATTCTTCCATGTGAAAAAAACGGTGGCACTTTTAAATGATCCGTCGAAAACCGACTTTTTCTACCAGATGGGAATTGACCGGGTAGTTTGTGCGTTGAATATGATTACAAACATTATGGAAGAACAGGCAATCATGGATGAAATGACGAAAATGATCCCGGTTGACGAGGAAAGAATTCATATTATGGAAATTCCAATTCCCAGGAATTCGGCAGTTGCCGGAAAAAAATTATGGGAGCTGAATCTTCCGAAGGAAATCATTATCGGATGTATCCTGCGGGGTGACCAGAGTCTGGTCCCCAGAGGGGATACCCGTATTACAGAAGGGGATGTGCTTCTGATCATCACTTCGGACAAGAGTAAACTTGATCAGATAAAGGAGCTGACGGAATATGCTGTATCGTGATGGAATACCGGTTATGGGAAAAATGATGGTATTAGAGGGCTGTATCCTGTTTGTTCCGCTGCTGGTTCTCCCATTTTACCCCAAGGAAATCGTTTTTGCCTGGCAGTTCTTGCTGCCAGCGGCAGTATCCATTGTACTGGGGGTGATTGTCTGCCATAGAAAAAAAGAAAAACAAGTAGCAGCCGGATGGTGGCTTTTGCATGGATGTATGGATTCATACTTGCTGCTTTTCCATTCTGGCTGTATGGAAATATGACCCCTGTGCAGGCACTTTTTGAATCTGTAAGCGGATTTACCACGACCGGGCTTTCGGTACTGGATGTGGAGCGGCTGCCGCATATATTCCTTTTCTACAGAGGTTTTCTGCAGTATGTGGGCGGTCTGGGGTTTGTGATGATGATGCTCCTTTTTATACAGGAAAAGGATTCTGCTACCTTGTACCAGGCAGAGGGGCATCCGGATAAACTGATGCCAACCATTGGAAAAACGGTAAAAGTAATTGGAATGATGTATGGCTTTTTCCTGATTGCAGGTACGATATTGTATACCATATTCGGGATGCCTTTTTTTGACAGCATTGTCCATACTATGTGTGCATTGTCTACGGGTGGATTTTCCAACCGGCTGGACAGTATCGGCTATTATCATTCCCTTCCCATTGAATGGATCACCGTTTTGCTGATGCTGATTGGAACAACGAATTTTTCTCTGTTATTGCTTTTATTCCATGGACGGATCCGGGATTTCCTGCGGGCAAGTGAAATCCGATTTTTGGCTGGTCTGACCGTAATCACGGTTCCGGTGATGACATTGTTTTTGAACAAGAGTGGGATCTCTGTCACACAGAGTTCAGAACTGGCTTTTTTTAATGCGTTTTCTGCATTATCCACGTAGTGGGAACGATCGCGTTGATATTCTTTTCCGGATGTACATTGCTGGAGGGAGCGTTTGAGTTTGCCTCATCTCTTGGTACCGTGGGGCTTTCCATTGGAGTTACCAATGGAGGAACATCTTCCGTATGTCTTTTGATTGAAATAATCGGGATGATTTTAGGAAGACTGGAGATTTTTGTATTGCTTCAAGCTTTTTTCAAAAAATAAAACTTTATAACTTCTTTAAATGGAGAGCATTCTGCTTAACAGAAGTTTATAAAGGAAAGTAGTAGATTAAAAAAGTACTCAAAAAAGAGTACCAGGACTATGAGAAAAGGAGGCAGAGAGATGAATATCATCACAGCAGTCATAGGAATTTGTGCGGCAGCACTACTGATTTATTATTTTGTAATCTTA